>NZ_MUFO01000004.1:0-222754 GCF_001995345.1 Salinivibrio sp. IB872
CAGACTGCTGACAAAGGTCTAGCTTTCGAGCTAGACCTTTGATCTAATAGGAGTGTCGCAATAGGGATGCTCCGGTATGCTTCAAGAACCTTCTCCACACCAATATGAACTTGAAATGGTGACGATGGAACAACTTGTTCCCAAAGACCATCTTGTTCGTAAAATCGACCGTGCCATCGACTTCGAGTTTATTCGAGATGAAGTCGCCCACCTTTATTGCAAAGATAATGGCCGTCCACCCGTTGACCCTGTTCGCTTATTTAAAATCATCCTGCTTGGCTATCTCTTCGGCATCAAAAGCGAGCGCCAGCTTGTTAAAGAAATTGAAGTTAACGTTGCTTATCGTTGGTTCTTGCGTATGTCGCTGACAGAGAAGGTCATCCACGCGTCCACGCTGAGCCAAAATCGTATTCGTCGCTTTAATGGCACGAATGTCTTCGAACGCATATTCAACCATATTGTGGTTCAAGCCATGGAGAAGGGCTTAGTCGCAGGGCAAGAGCTGTATACTGATAGCACACACCTTAAAGCCAGTGCGAACAAAAATAAGCATGTGAATAAACTGCGCCCGGTGAGTGCCGGCGCTTACCTAGAGATGTTGGATGAAGACATCGCCTGTGACCGCAAAGCAGAAGGAAAAAAGCCGTTCAAGGACGCGCCATTAAAAACGGACGTCAAAAACACAAAAGTGAGTACGACTGACCCTGAAAGTGGTTTTATGACCAGAGATAATAAGCCCCAAGGCTTCTTCTATCTTGACCATAGGACCGTTGATGGTAAGCACGGTATCATCGTCGATACGTATACAACCCCAGGGAATGTCAACGACTCACAACCGTATATCCGTCGCCTTGACCACACACTCGCGCAATTTAACCTCAATCCTATTGCCGTGGGCATCGATGCTGGCTACTTCACGGCACCGGTTGCCGAATCCTTAGAGCGTCGCAGCATTCTTGGCGTATTCGGCTATCGTCGCCCTTCTCGAACGAAGAATACGTTCAAGAAAAAACACTTCACATACGATAAGAAAACCGACACATATCGCTGCCCCAAAGGGCAAACGCTTATCTATAAAACAACCACAAGAGCCGGCTATCGTACTTATCACTCAGACCCAAAGCAGTGTGCGTTCTGTCCGGTTAGAAACGACTGTACGCAAAGTAAGACCATGCAAAAGGTCATCACGCGTCATCTTTACACTGATGCAGTCGAGCGTGCCAATGAAATGCGACTGTCTCGTTATGGCAAAAAGATATACAAGCGACGAAGTGAGACTGTGGAGCGAAGCTTCGCCGACGCTAAGCAGCATCATGGACATCGCTACGCACGCTTCCGAGGGCTTGCAAATGTGCAAATGCAATGCTGGCTGGCGGCGGCGGCTCAAAACATCAAGAAGATAGCGTTAGTGGTGAGCTATCTAAGAAAATGTGGCTTTAACATGGCGGATATAAGGCAAATACTGGCTTCTATCCGCCAATTTAGGCGTTGGTCGGTAACGACCACTCTCTAACAAAAAATATCGCGATCGCGGCCTACGGCCGCTTATCAAAAAGAACCCCGCCTAAANCGTTAGTGGTGAGCTATCTAAGAAAATGTGGCTTTAACATGGCGGATATAAGGCAAATACTGGCTTCTATCCGCCAATTTAGGCGTTGGTCGGTAACGACCACTCTCTAACAAAAAATATCGCGATCGCGGCCTACGGCCGCTTATCAAAAAGAACCCCGCCTAAAAAGGCGGGGTTCGTCAGCAATCTGACGCCACCGAACGGTGGCGCCTTAAACGTCTACTTTTTTATATCCGATGTGCACCTATTTCTGCAAAGAAATTAATCCACACGCAAGGTTTGTAGCATCGACTCGGGTAGCGACAGATCATCGTTCTTATTCACGGTGATCCCAGCATCAATGATCGCGCGTGCAATGTCCTTCGCTTCAGAGAGCGAATGCATTGCATAGGTGCCACATTGGTACTCATTCAGCTCTGGGATTTTATCTTGCGACGGTACCGTCAATACATCTTCCATCGCCGCTTCCCAAGCGCGACCCACATCACTTTCTTTAGGTTGACCAATCAAGCTCATATAAAAGCCCGTTCGGCATCCCATTGGGGAGATATCAATGATTTCAACATCCTTGCTGTTTAAGTGCTTGCGCATAAAGCCTGCAAACAAGTGTTCCAACGTGTGGATGCCTTTTTCCGTCAAGATCTCTTCATTGGGTCGGCAAAAGCGCAGATCGAACACGGTGATCGTATCACCACCGGGCGTTTTCATCGTTTTAGCCACGCGCACTGCAGGTGCATTCATACGGGTATGGTCGACCGTAAAACTATCCAATAATGGCATTTTGCCCTCCTTTTAATTCATCACTGTGGCTTAGAAAGGCCACCAGCTCAGATTATCCTCTAAACGTTGCCGACAGCCTTTAAGCTGCCAGCCATAATCCTTGGCTTGCTGCTCTACTTTTCGCGCGACGCGTTTAAGTTCGGGTTTGCGCTCAAAAGAGCCGCGTTCAAAACCACCACGTCCTTCATGGTAAGCCAAATATTGTCGGTACACATCCCATTTAGACACGCCAAGTTGACGATAGGTTTCGTTGGTGTACCAACCAATAAATTGCAATGCATCATCGAAGTTGGTACGTGACCCGCCATTACCGGTTGCCTTTTGATAGTCCGACCATGCGGGGTCTTGCGCTTGTGCATACCCATAGGCACTACTCACTCGCCCCCAAGGTAAAATCCCTAAGATATAATCACGAGGCGGCAAGGCATCATGGACAAATGCACTTTCTTGTTTCACGAAGGCCATCGCGACTTGGATAGGTGTCCCCCACGCCTTTTCCATCTCCACCGCCGCTTCAAACCAATCTGGATTCTGTTCAAAAATCGCACATAGGTTATTCGGATTATCCGGCGGTGGTGTTGCACAGCTAGACAGTAATAATACCGCCCCTAGTGCCGCGAAAGCTCGACTAACACACACCCAAGTCATCCTCCGATTTACCAGCTTTCTGCCATTGGCACATCTTTGAAATAGTCTTTCAAGAAGGCCTCAAAACTAAGTGTGTCACTCGCTTCAACGTCCTTTTGACGAGCGAGACTGGCAGCCGCTTCTTGCAAAAATTCCACATCACTGTGCACACGATAGTCATCGCCACTAAGTGCCGTCTTGTGCGCACTGGCTAACCCTAAGCCGACATTACCAATACCACCTTGGGCGATAATATCGGCAAGTAGGCGTCCAGAGAGGGTGAGATCTGGGTTGTCAAAGCAGGCCATCATTTTATCGCAGACGGTTTCGTAGCGATTATCACCCACCGCTCGGTCCATCACGACAGCCAATTGTTTGAGCTCAGCCATCACTTGTAATCCCCACTCCGCTTGTGTGCGCTGATGGCCGTCACACCCGGTGGTAAGCAATAAGCCTGGCTTGCGCCCCTCAATCACTATCTTGTTCCAGTTCTCACGCCAGCAATTGAGCTCCGCATCCGTCATCGGATCTGACGGTGATAGCGCACACCAACTTACAAAGAGATCTAGGAAATGGATTTGGTCTTGTTCAATACCAACCGGACTGTATGGATTAACATCTAGCGAGCGCACTTCAATGTACTCGACACCGGCACGATCCAAGGCTTCTGTGGGCTTTTCACCACTTTTCGCATTGCGTTTGGGGCGGATAGGCGCATAGAGTTCATTTTCTATCTGCAAGACATTGGTATTAAGCTGGCGATAACTGTCACCATCACGGATCCCAAGCTTGGCAAACTCATGCGAGGGGGTACGAATCGCACTGCGCAATCCTTCCAAATATTGCTCAAGAGTATTAAAGCCTATTCTTAGCTCGGCTTGCGCGTTGTTGGTATAGCCTAAATCACTGAGACGCAACGAGGTTGCATACGGTAAGTAACAGGTACCTGATGGCAAATGCTCAAACGGCAAACGGGTCTGTGCATGCTTAATAAAGGTGCCACACAAGGCAGGTGACGCACCAAACAAATACGGGATCATCCAACCGTGACGGTAGTAGTTACGGATAAGATCAAAATAGCCTTGCGTGACTTGGGCTTGCGTCACGGACTCCGTGTGGTAGAGATGCTGCCAAAACGTCTCTGGGAGGGAAATATTAAAATGCACCCCAGAGATCACTTGCATCACACTGCCATAGCGATGTTTGAGCCCTTGGCGATAAAGTGTTTTCATCCGCCCGATATTCGAGCTGCCATATTGTGCCAAGGTAATATCGTCTTCAGACGCGACCACACATGGCATGGACATGGGCCATAGCTGCTCGTCACCCATTTGCTTGTAAGTAAAACGGTGAATGTCTTGCAGCTCATCGAGCATTCCGTTGACCGATGTATTGACGGGCGTAATAAATTCCAACAAAGACTCCGCAAAGTCCGTGGTGATCCATCGATGCGTTAGCGCTGAGCCAAGTGCATCTGGATGCGGCGTCTGTGCCAAATGCCCGGTTGGCGTGATCCGTAAGGCTTCACGCTCCAGTCCTCGGCCAATCCCCTTTAATGCTTCTGGGTTTTGCGCCAAACGCGCTAACCGCTGGGTGAAATCAGTCAAAACGTTTCTCTTATCTTTGTGCTGCGTGACGGGTTAGGATAAACAAGCTATCACTCAAAAGCCATCACGCAGCGACATGTGTTTACTCGAGGCGGCGTTAGCGATACTCAAGCGTAAGCGGATTCACCGGCAAACCAAGCGCTTTCAGCTCTGGCGCAAGCTGTTCGGCATCTCCGACAACGATGATTTGATAGTCATTCGGATTAAACCAACGTCTCGCTGCCTGATTTAAGCGTTCGAGATCAATCGTTTGAATTATCGCTTGTTGCTCATCGCGGTAGTTGTCGGATAAATCAAACTCCTCAATATGGGCAATTAGGCCTGCCTTATCCCACGGGGTTTCATAGCTCAGCGCATCTTGTTGTCCGCTCGATTGGCGCAGGTAAGCCAGCTCTTGCGGTGTGAAACCATTTTCCGCCGCATTGGCCATTTCCTGCCAAAGCTGGTTGATTGCATCTACCGTCGCGTCCGCACGCACATCGGCACTCACTTCAATGGTCCCGGTTTGACGACCACCATACACTCCACTGTGGGCGCCGTAGGTATAGCCTTTGTCTTGACGCAAGTTTTGATTCAGGCGCGCATTAAAATTGCCCCCTAAATTAAAGTTGGCTAAGCGGGTTTTAAACATCAGGCCGGTGGCATCGTAGGGCATACCATGGCGCACCATACGAATACTGGTTTGGGGGGCTTGTGGTTTGTCCACTAACCAAATTTGGGGGCTTTTTTCATCTCGCGGCACCGGCCGTACAACTTGTGCATGACGTTCAAACGTCGGTTGCCAAGGTTGAATCCGATTCGCAACATTGATCGCATGCTCTGGAGACAAATCGCCAACCACAATAAGCTCACTGTCTTTTAACACATAATGCTGCTGATAGAAGTGTTTAACGTCTTCAAGTGTCATGGCCGCTACGTCTTGTGCCACACCGCCTTGCGGCGCACGGAAGGTGGCATCTTGATAGAGCAATTGGCTCGTTGCCTGCTCAGCCAGCCAACCGGCATCGTCGGCCCGTGCCGCCATACTCTCCAATTTTTGCTTTTTAAGTCGTTCAAAATCTTGTTCGGAAAACGTCGGCGCACTGAGTACTTGATAGGCCAGTTGCAACGTCTCTCTTAAATGCTTTTTCAAGGAGGTTAAGGTCACTGTCGTATGGTAGCCACCGGGATTAACACTAACCTGACTACCAAGTTTATCGAGCGCCTGGGTTAATTCAGCGGCCGACATTCCCGCGCCGCCTTCGGTGATCATACTGGCCGTGAGTTCGGCGACACCACGCTTGTCATTCGGCTCCATTAACGATCCCGCGGGCAAGCTAAGCTGCAAGGTGACCGTGGGTGTCTCGCGACTTACTGTGCCTGCCAGGTGAATACCATTGTCCAAGTCCGCCCGATAAATGCGTGGCACATTAACCGTGACATCCCCATTCGGAGCCGGGATCTGGGTGCGATCGAAAGTGTCTGGGGGGTCACGTCGTGCTAACGTGTCGTGCGGGTTTTGCGTCTGTACCCGACCATAATCTGGACGCTGATAGATAAAATTCGCGGACGCCGCCACCAAATCCGTTCGTCCAACGGGGACCACACTGGTGTTCACTGCGGGCTGACCTTTTATCCATTGCCGATAGCTTTCCATCACCTTGTCAGGGGTCACCGCCTTAAGGCGTGAAAGGCGCTGGTTCATGCGATCTGCATCACCGTAGAGCGTATAATCACTGGCCAGCTGTGAGACCTTACCATCGACACTTTGCAACGCGAAGATATTATCGGCTTCCACCATGGATTGGATTTGATCGATATCCTCGTCACTGACTCCTTTTGCCTCAAACTGCGTCAGGGTTTGCGTTAACAAGGTACGTATCTCAGCCAGTGACTGGCCTTGGCGGCCAACACCGTAGATCTCAAACGTACAGGCCAGCTCACCGCACTGATGCGATGCACCTGCACTTAACAGCTGCCCCGTTTGCACGAGGGATTGATAAAGCACACTGTCACGCCCTTGCCCCAACACATTGGCCAGGACACTCAAACGCATGCTGGTGTCTGTCTCCGGAATACTGGTAGGGAAAGTCATGACCAATACTGGTTGCGACACTTTATCTTCTAAAGTGACAAATCGATCGGCTTCCAGAGTGACAGGCTGAGGGGCTGTCGCGGGAATAGTTGGGCCTTTCGGGATGTCACCAAAGTACTTTTTCACCCACGCCAAGGTTTGTTGTACGTCAATATCTCCACCAATGGTCAAGGTGGCATTGTTGGGACCGTACCAACGTAAGAAGAATTGCTTGAGGTCATCGACATCAACGCGGTCTAAATCTTCAACATAACCAATCACCGGCCATGAATAAGGATGACCTTCAGGATAAAGCGCTTGATTAATGGTTTCATTAACCCGGCCATAGGGCGCATTATCGATACGATAAGCACGTTCGTTTTTCACCGTGTCACGCTGGACTTCAAATTTGCGTTGCGAAACCGCTTCTAGCAAAAAGCCCATTCGGTCCGACTCAAGCCAAAGTACGCGCTCTAACTCATTGGCGGGAACGGTTTGATAATACTGAGTGGTATCGCGATCGGTCGAGCCATTGTTATAGCCCCCCACTTCTTTTATGCGCTTGCCGTGATCGTCAACGTGCTCTGAGCCTTCAAACATCATATGTTCGAAAAAGTGCGCAAAGCCCGATTTGCCAGGCTCCTCACGCGCAGAGCCAACATGATAGCGTACATCGACGTTAACAAGAGGGTCGGAATGATCTTCGTGTAACAAAACCGTCAGCCCGTTATCGAGCGTAAACTGTTGATAAGGCACCTGTGCGCTGCCCTCAGGCGGCGACACGGTTTTAATCCAAGTAATACCTTCAGGGGTTGGCGTGGCTTGAGGGCCAAGTAACTGACACCCTGTCAGTGAGGCAAGAACAAAAAACGAGACGAGCAATAAACGTTGCATATGATAATTTCCTACTCGGCTACCCAATGATATGACAAGACAAGAATAAGGTAGCGCGCTGTTTTTGCAGAAAAAATAACTAGCCAGCACCAAGACTGGCGTAAACGTAGCCACCCGGCGACGACACACAGGGGATCACCAATGGCGGGCACCCAACTTAACAATAATGCGGCATAACCGTATCGCTTTAACCACGCCAGCGCGTGGCGATCCCAGCGCCGCTTGGGTTGATAGTCAGGTAACCAACGACCAATCGCATAGTTGGTCATACCGCCTAGCGTATTGCCCACACTGGCAATCGCAATAATGACGCTTTCGGGGTAGCGATGGTGATGAAGCAAATACACCATATTGGCTTCAGAGCCACCCGGGAGCAAGGTGGCGCTGAGAAAGCTGGTTGCAAACAACATAACCAGCGATGACCAATCGCCCATTCGACCGCAGACTCCCCTATTGGTTCAGGCGTTTAGGCCCGGAATGACCACTCTTTTATCCATTTATGCAGACGGCATTTCGAGGACGCGTTTACCACGCGTATGACCCTCTTCAAGGGCAACGTGTGCTTGTGCAGCCTCCGCTAACGGATACACAGCCGCAATATCAATCCGTAAATCACCTTGGTCAAGCATGTCGAGTAGGCGCTGAGTTTGCCATGTATTGGGCTCCACCAGCATCCCAGTGGCTTTCAAGCCCCGTTCGGCCGCTGCTGAGGTAATCATATCGCGGGTATTGGTCGGCACGGTCACCACACGTCCGCCAGTGCGTAAACTGGCGAGCGCATCAATCCCAGTTTCTCCTCCAACCAGATCAATCAGCACATCAAATTCACCATGAGCCGTTGCCCAATGGGTTTGGTGATAATCAACTGGTTTTGCATCAAGCTGACGCAAGAAATCATGATTGGACGGCGACGCGGTCGCGTAAACATTCGCCCCAGTTCGAACCGCTAATTGAACCGCCAAGTGACCCACGCCACCGGCACCGGCCAAGATCAGTACTTTATCGTCTGCCTGTAATTGCGCATGATCGAGCGCTTGCCATGCAGTGAGACCGGCAAGTGGTACAGCGGCAGCATCCACCATAGGGACACTCGGTGGCACGGTCGAGAGTAACCCCGCGTCCGCTACTACGTACTGGCTATAACCGCCACCCTCAGTGGGAAAGCCAATCATACCTGCAACGCGGTCGCCCACATCAAACTTGCTTTCGTTGGTGCCATTAGCCACCACAACACCCGCAACATCATATCCCGGCACCCAAGGTAATCTGTCTTGGTTATGCTCTGCGGCCCAGCCAAGGCCTGCACGCGTTTTTGCATCAATCGGATTCACGCCTGCCGCTTTTACCTGAATCAGCACTTGTTCTTCAGACGGCGACGGAATAGCACGATTAACGGCGGTTAACACCTCAGGTCCACCAAATTGGGGGATCGCAAGAGATACATTGTTCGACATAAAGACTCCTTTCGCATGCCGTTGCCCGGTTGAGTCACCTGACTCATCGCTTCATAGCAAAGCACTGCATAATCGCAAAGCGTAAACCTCTAGTCTTAACAAAAACGGCGATAGACACAATGCCTACCGCCGTTTTCTTTTCGCCTTTTCTCGTCACAAGGCAGGGCGTATTATCCGACCAACGCCAACAAGATACCCGCTGCCACCGCCGAGCCAAGCACACCGGCCACATTGGGCCCCATAGCATGCATTAACAAGAAGTTGTGTGGGTTGGCATCTAAACCAACTTTGTTGACAACCCTTGCCGCCATAGGCACTGCCGACACGCCTGCTGCGCCAATCAGCGGATTGATCGGATCGCGGCTAAAGCGGTTAAGCAGCTTTGCCATCAGCACGCCGGCGCCAGTCCCAATACTGAATGCCACAGCACCGAGTACCAAAATGCCTAACGTCTCAAACTGAAGAAACTTATCCGCTTCTAATTTAGAGCCCACCGCCAAGCCAAGGAAAATGGTGACAATGTTAATCAGCTCATTTTGCGCGGTGCCGGATAAACGGTCGACAACCCCACATTCTCGCATCAAGTTTCCGAGGCAGAACATCCCGACCAGCGGTGTTGCCGACGGCAAGAACAAGATGGTCATCATTAATACCGCCAGCGGAAACAGCACTTTCTCAGTTTTCGACACATGGCGTAACTGCTGCATCTCGATTTGACGCTCTTTTTCCGAGGTAAACAGCTTCATGATCGGAGGCTGAATAATCGGCACAAGCGCCATGTAACTGTACGCGGCGACTGCAATGGCGCCGAGCAAATCCGGCGACAGTTTGCTGGCGAGGAAGATTGCTGTCGGCCCATCCGCACCACCAATAATGGCAATCGAGGCGGCATCCTTGAGCGTAAATGCCATCCCAGGAACCAAGTTGAGCAAAATGGCACCAAACAAGGTGGCAAAAATGCCAAACTGTGCCGCCGCACCCAATAGCAGCGTGCGAGGATTAGCAATCAGCGCGCCAAAGTCGGTCATCGCGCCAACGCCCATAAAAATCAATAGCGGGAAGACGCCCGTATCGATACCGACATGATAGACGTAGTAGAGCAAGCCGCCCGGCTCGTTAAATCCGGCATTAGGAATGTTCGCCAGTATCGCCCCGAACCCGATAGGCAAAAGCAACAAAGGCTCGAACCCACGGCGAATGGCCAAAAAGAGCAACAAGCAACCGACGGCGATCATCACAAGCTGAGGCCATTGGAAATTCGCCAAGCCCGTTTCTGACCACAAGATCATTAATCCTTCCATGTTGCCCTCTTACGCTAAGTGCAATAGCGGCATACCTACGGTCACCGCATCGCCTTCTTTTACTTGGACATCCTGAACTGTGCCTGCTTGCGCCGCTCGGACCTCGGTCTCCATTTTCATCGCTTCGAGCACAATCAATATATCCCCTTCTTGCACGTGCTCACCCGGCGATACCATCACTTTGAAGATGTTACCCGCTAAAGGAGCAGTGACGGGTTCGCCTTGTGATTGAGCGGCGCTAGGTTGAGGGACTGATGTCGCTGGCGACGCGCTGGGCTGAATGTCTCCTAACGCGCCATCTGGACCTACATCCACATTAAAGACCTGTCCATTCACACGCACGCTATAGGTTTCAATCTCGCCGCCTGACGTCGGCTTGGTGGCCACAGAAGCAGGCTCTGCTTCACCGGTTGGTGCAGGTTCAAAGGCATCGGGGTTGCCGCGATTTTGTAAGAACTTCCACCCCACCTGCGGAAATAACGCATAAGTTAAAACATCGTCGATTTTATCGTCTGCCAAAGACACGTTTTCAGCGTCGGCTTTTTCAATGAGAGCCTGCGTGAGCGCATCCAGCTCAGGCGCTAATTTATCTGCAGGACGGCAAGTAATCGGCGCTTCACCATCCAGCACTTGGGCTTGCAGCTTCGCATTGACCGGAGCGGGCGCTTTTCCATATTCGCCCTTGAGCAGCGCCGCCGTTTCTTTGGTAATGCTCTTATAACGCTCGCCAGTCAGAACATTAATCACTGCTTGCGAGCCGACAATTTGGGAGGTGGGTGTGACCAATGGGATATAACCGAGATCTTCGCGTACACGCGGGATCTCATCGAGTACCTCATCCAAGCGGTCGGCCGCACCTTGCTCTTTAAGCTGGCCTTCCATATTGGTGAGCATGCCGCCCGGCACTTGTGCGATCAAAATCCGTGAGTCGACGCCCTTGAGCTGCCCTTCAAACTGCGCATACTTTTTCCGTACCGTTCTAAAATAGGCAGCCACAGATTCCAACTTGTTGAGGTCGAGCTGCGTATCGCGCTCTGTGTTCTCCAGCATCGCCACCACGGTTTCCGTCGGCGTATGGCCATAGGTCTGGCTCATCGACGAAATCGCGGTATCTAACACATCGAGCCCCGCTTCAACGGCTTTAATGGCAGTGGCGGTTGATAAGCCGGTCGTGGCGTGACAGTGCAGTGATAAAGGGATATCACACGCCGATTTGATACGGCTCACTAGCTCATAGGCTTCATACGGTTTGAGCAAGCCAGACATGTCTTTAATACACAGTGAATGACACCCTAAATCTTCCAATTGCCTGGCAAGATCTGTCCATGTATCCAAGGTATGAACAGGGCTTGTGGTATACGAGATCGTTCCTTGTGCATGTGCCCCGGCTTCTACCGCGGCACCGACCGCCGCTTTGAAATTGCGCACATCATTCATGGCATCAAAAATACGGAACACGTCCATACCATTGGCGTGCGCACGTTCGACAAATTTATGCACTACGTCGTCGGCATAGTGGCGATATCCCAGCAAATTTTGCCCACGTAACAACATCTGCATTGGCGTGTTCGGCATCGCCTTTTTCAGCTCGCGCAAGCGCACCCAAGGATCTTCTCCCAGGTAGCGAATACACGCGTCAAAGGTCGCCCCACCCCATGTTTCGAGTGACCAAAACCCAATTTGATCAAGCTCGGCGGCAATCGGCAACATATCGTCCAAACGCAGGCGCGTGGCAAACAACGACTGATGGGCGTCACGAAGCACCACATCGGTAATAGCTAACGGCGTAGACATAACAAACTCCTTTTCTATATGTGCCTTACCACTCAACGCTGGCGTTGGCGATATTGCTGAACAGCGACGGTAATCGCAGCAATCACATCCGGGGATGCTCCCGGCTGAGCTTTAACGGGGGTAGACGTGACAGACGATGCTGGCGTAGGCGGGGTGGGATCGCCAAAGCGAGCTAGCTGACGTACCAGAAAAATCAGAATTGAAAGAAATACGAACACCACTGACATGCCGGTGAGCATGAGCATCAGTGCCTGTTCTAAAAGCGGGCCCAGTTCCATGGTTATCGTCCTTGTCACCTATTCCCCTTTAACAATGATTTGATTCCTCACAGAGTTTAAAGGGGTATTTAATCGTTTGCGGTCAAAATACTAACTATTTGCATAAATGACAATCGATGTGTTGCGTTTTTGTTACCTGACAACGCACGTCATCACCGCGCTAGACGCGATAAGCTTTATATGACGTTTACGTAAAGGTAAATTCATAGATTGCACATATTACGGAGAGTACTGGGGGTTTATCAGAGTTGCGAGCTTGTCTATGCAAGGGTTTCGATGCGGGAATCCAAATGATTTTGCGAATTTTGGAAAAAACCTTTTTCTTCTCCATAGCCAATCACTCTTAGGGACTGATAAAAGGAGAAAGCGTTAATAAACGCATCAAAAGGATTGACCAGTAGGATGGATCACACGAGCGAGAAAAACAGACTGAACGGTCGGTATTTAACACAACGATAAATGAGGGAGTAACACGAACTGCCACGGTAGCGTGACGAACAATAGGAGGAAATGAATTGGGAATTAAAGCAAAGAAATGGCGCGTCCGGGAGGATTCGAACCTCCGACCGCCTGGTTCGTAGCCAGGTACTCTATCCAGCTGAGCTACGGACGCGCTGACGGATTTTCATGATTGAAGATGGCGCGCTCGGGAGGATTCGAACCTCCGACCGCCTGGTTCGTAGCCAGGTACTCTATCCAGCTGAGCTACGAGCGCGTGTCTACAATCGGTTCATCCTGAACATCGTTTGCAAGTCTTCCGTGAAGGGTGATGGCGCGTCCGGGAGGATTCGAACCTCCGACCGCCTGGTTCGTAGCCAGGTACTCTATCCAGCTGAGCTACGGACGCACATCAGTTTTACAAGGCAGGCTTGTAAGTCATGGCGGTGAGGGAGGGATTCGAACCCTCGATACGGCTACAAACCGTATACTCCCTTAGCAGGGGAGCGCCTTCAGCCACTCGGCCACCTCACCACAAGTAAATGGCGCGTCCGGGAGGATTCGAACCTCCGACCGCCTGGTTCGTAGCCAGGTACTCTATCCAGCTGAGCTACGGACGCACATCTATCTTGCTTGCAGCAACATGGCGGTGAGGGAGGGATTCGAACCCTCGATACGGCTACAAACCGTATACTCCCTTAGCAGGGGAGCGCCTTCAGCCACTCGGCCACCTCACCGTCGCTGCGGGGGCACATATTACTTTGAGCCACAAATATGTCAAACACTTTTCGGGCAAAAATCGCTTAGCCCCAAACAAATGGACAATTATCACCCAAAGGTCGGCTTTTTTGTTGGTTTATTGGTCGTTTAGACGTAATTATTCTGCAACTTTCTGGCATAAAAAAGGCCGACCTAGGTCGACCTTTTCTGCACTCAATTAGTAGTCGTTCTGACCACCGGCTGGGGTGCCTTTCTCTGCTTGTATACGCATGTAAATTTCTTCACGGTGTACAGAGACTTCTTTTGGTGCGTTCACACCGATGCGAACTTGGTTACCTTTCACACCCAAGACGGTGACGGTGACTTCATCACCAATCATCAAAGTTTCGCCAACACGGCGAGTCAAAATCAGCATTCTTCTACTCCTTGAGTATCAATCTTTTACTTATTCAATCAGTGTCTGAGCCAGATAACCCGCCTGCGTACCGGCCCGCTATCTGTGATCGTATGACCATTTCCCTGCTCGTGATGCTAATGCGACGGTTAAATAAACGCCGCAACACACACTATGGCTGAATTATCAGGCCATATCCAGAAAAGGGCAGAGAAATTTACTGTTTTATCATCATGCCGTTAGCGATGTTAGCGCTTGACCTGAGATAACAGTGTAAGAGAAATCTGTGTTGCACTGGTTGGCAAGGACGTAAAATCTAAGCCATATCACGTCTTCTCGCCAGCGCATTGCCTAAGGCGTTGCACTATACAGAATCAAAAAAAAAGTGCAATTATTAATCTAGATCACAAAAAAGGGCCGCCCATGGCGACCCTCTTGACTTTAACACTTAGCTGTGATCTCGATTAGAGGCGCTCTGCCAGCCATGCATCGACAGATTGAATCGCTTGCGGTAATGCAGCCACATCGCTACCGCCCGCTTGCGCCATATCTGGGCGACCACCACCTTTGCCGCCGACTTGTTGCGCGACAAGGTTGACTAACTCACCGGCTTTGACTTTGCCAGTCAGATCTTTGGTCACACCGGCAATCAGACCGACTTTACCATCGGCAACGTTACCGAGCAGAACAATCCCGCTACCCATCTGGTTTTTCAAGTCGTCAACCATGCTACGTAGCGCTTTGTTATCTGCGCCATCGAGCTGGCTCACAAGCACTTTAACACCGTTAAGTTCTCGGACTTGATTGATAAGCCCGGCACTCTCTTGCGCCGCCAGTTTTTGCTTAAGCTGCTGAATTTGCTTCTCAAGCGCCTTGGCTTTACCGTGCGCATCGTCAAGCTTGGCTTCATAGTCAGCTTGTTGCTGATACACACGCTCAATCGCATCTTGTCCGGTGATCGCTTCAATGCGGCGTATACCCGCAGCAATGCCACCCTCAGAGGTGATCTTAAATAGACCAATATCACCGGTACGGTTTGCGTGCGTACCGCCACACAGCTCGATGGAGAAGTCACCCATGGTCAGTACGCGTACTTTGTCGTCGTACTTTTCACCAAACAGAGCCATCGCCCCTTTTTGTTTGGCCGCATCGATATCCATCACATCAGTTTGCACGCTGTGGTTGGCGCGGATTTGCTCATTGACAATTCGCTCAACCGCTTTTAATTCGTCGTGACTGACCGCTTCTAGGTGCGAGAAGTCAAAACGCAATCCGTCTGGGCGAACCAACGAGCCTTTCTGTGCCACATGCTCACCTAAGACTTGACGCAGGGCTGCGTGAAGTAAGTGAGTGGCAGAGTGATTAAGTGCAATGGCTTGACGACGCGCGGCATCAACCTGCGCCTTCGCTGTGCTACCGACAAGCAGTTGCCCTTCTACTAAACTGCCGTAGTGCGCAATGGCCTGACCAACTTTTTGCGTATCTGTCACTGCAAAGCGGCCTTGCTCGGTAATCAGCACACCCGCGTCACCACATTGACCACCCGCTTCGGCATAGAAAGGGGTATGGTCGAGAATCACAACCGCATGATCACCCGATGCGAGCGTCTCAACAGGCGTCCCATCGACAAAGATCTCTGTAATGCTTCCTTCGCCCTCTGTGCCAGTGTAACCGCAGAAGTCTGAACCATGATCCACTTTGATGGCTTGGTTGTAATCAGTACCGAACTGACCCGCTTCGCGCGCACGTTGGCGCTGTGCTTCCATCGCCGCTTCAAACCCGTCTTCATCGATGCGATAGCCACGCTCACGGGCAACATCGTTGGTTAAATCAGCTGGGAAGCCATAGGTATCGTAAAGCTTAAAGACGGTTTCGCCATCTAACACATCACCTTGCACTTTATCCAAGGCTTCTTCCAGCATGACCATGCCACGCTCAAGGGTGCGACCGAAGTTTTCTTCTTCGATTTTAAGTACTTTTTCGACCATGGTTTGCTGCTCACGCAGCGCTTCACCAGCCGTGCCCATAATCGCCGCCAAGGGGCCAACGAGCTTGTAGAAGAAGGCACCTTTTGCGCCCAGTTTGTTACCGTGGCGCACCGCACGACGAATGATACGACGCAGCACGTAGCCGCGGCCTTCATTGGATGGCATCACGCCATCAACAATCAGGTACGCGCATGAACGGATGTGGTCTGCTACCACACGCAGCGATTGGTTACCCAAATCGTCGACGCCAATGTTGTCAGCCACTTGTTTGATCAGTTGCTGGAACACGTCAATTTCATAGTTGGAATGAACGTTTTGCTTAATGGCCGCAATACGCTCGATACCCATACCAGTATCAACCGATGGCTTCGGCAAGTTTTCCATGGTGCCGTCAGCTTGACGGTTAAACTGCATGAAAACGATATTCCAGATCTCGATAAAACGGTCACCGTCTTCTTCTGGAGAGCCCGGAGGTCCGCCCCAAATATGGTCGCCATGATCGTAGAAAATTTCAGAGCATGGGCCGCAAGGTCCAGTGTCACCCATTTGCCAGAAATTGTCTGACTCGTAAGGTTTACCGCCCTCTTTATCACCAATACGCACGATACGATCAGCCGGTACACCGATAGTGTTGTGCCAGATATCGAAAGCTTCATCGTCGGTTTTATAAACGGTGACTAGGAGCTTTTCAGTCGGCAGGCCAATCGTTTCGGTCAGAAATTCCCACGCGTACTGAATCGCATCTTGTTTGAAATAATCGCCGAAGCTGAAATTACCCAGCATTTCAAAGAAGGTGTGGTGACGTGCTGTGAAGCCGACATTTTCTAAGTCGTTGTGCTTACCGCCCGCTCGTACACAACGCTGCGCAGAGGTGGCGCGTGAGTAGTCACGTTTTTCGATCCCTAAAAAGGTATCTTTAAACTGGTTCATACCTGCGTTGGTGAACAAAAGCGTTGGATCATTGGCAGGCACGAGCGATGAGCTGGGCACAATCTGATGCCCTTTGCTTTCAAAGAACTTGAGAAACGCGGTGCGGATCTCATCAGTGCTCATATACATTGGCTAATCCTGATAATCGAGTGTTGCGTTAGCAACCGGTCGTAGTAATGACGCGATGGTAACATAATTTTATTTGCGCCATTGTAAACAACCGATCGCGTACGGAAAAGAGACAGTGCAGGATTCAGCGATAATTGATGAGGAATTTAGTCGTTGGAGAGCGCGTATTGGATTTGATCGAAGTTAAAGCCTCGCGATTGCAAAAAGCGCATCCGCTTGGCTTTGAGTTTTTGATCCGCGGGTGGGATCACGCCGTCAATATCAGCATATTTGCGCTGTGCGGTTTCTTTTGCCAAGGCAAACCAATCAATCTCAGCTGCTTGCTCTGCTTGAGAAAGTAACTCGCTATCGACCCCTTTACGCTTGGCATCTTGGCAGATGCGCAACCAGCCATGTTGTTTGCTGATCCCTTGGCGTAATAGGCTCGCTGCAAAACGGGCATCATCTAACCAACCCCGCTCTAAGCAAGTTGCCAAGGTGCTTTCAATCGTTTCGCTATCAAAGTCACGCTGCTCAAGCTTTTGGCGCAACTCTTGTACAGAATGATCGCGGCGGGCCAATAAGCCCACCGCAATCTCTTGGCACGATGACGACATTACAAATCGTCTTCTGTTTCTGCCTGCGCGTCAGCTTCTACCACTTCGTTATTCAATGCGGTTTGCAACAGCATTTCACGCAATGTGGTATCGAGCTCTTTCGCAATATGTGGGTTCTCTTTGAGGTACTTACAGGCGTTAGCTTTACCTTGGCCAATTTTATCGCCTTTGTAGCTGTACCACGCACCCGCTTTCTCGACCAGCTTGTGCTTGACCCYGAGATCAATCAGTTCGCCATGCAGGTTAATGCCTTGGCCATAAAGAATTTGGAATTCAGCTTGCTTAAAGGGCGCCGCGACTTTGTTTTTCACTACTTTCACACGGGTGTCGTTACCGACCACTTCGTCGCCTTCTTTGATCGCACCAATACGACGAATATCCAAGCGCACCGACGCATAGAATTTCAGTGCGTTACCACCCGTGGTGGTTTCGGGGTTACCGAACATCACACCAATCTTCATCCGGATTTGGTTGATGAATACCATCAAGGTGTTGCTGTTTTTGATGTTGGCGGTCAATTTACGCATCGCTTGTGACAGCATGCGTGCCTGAAGGCCCATGTGAGAATCACCCATCTCACCTTCAATTTCCGCTTTTGGTGTCAACGCCGCTACCGAGTCAATCACGATCATATCGACAGCACCGGAGCGGGTCAGTGCATCCGCAATTTCCAGCGCTTGCTCACCTGTGTCGGGCTGTGAAACCAAAAGGTTATCAATATCGACACCTAACTTACGGGCGTAAACAGGATCTAGTGCGTGCTCGGCATCGATAAACGCACAGGTTTTGCCCATTTTTTGGGCTTCGGCAATCGCTTGTAGGGTCAGGGTTGTTTTACCCGATGATTCCGGACCATAAATTTCAACAATACGGCCAAATGGCAATCCTCCCGCCCCTAGCGCAATATCCAGAGACAATGAGCCGGTCGATACGGTTTCGATGTCCATGGTGCGGTCATCGCCAAGGCGCATAATAGAGCCTTTACCAAATTGCTTTTCGATTTGTCCAAGCGCAGCGGCAAGCGCCTTTTCTTTGTTATCGTCCATTTCAGTCTCCAAGAAATAAAACTCAATCTATGCGACGAGAAAGCTGTCGTTAATGCGGTCAAGTATACTGTCCATTTATACAGTGTCTAGAGCTGATCAGAAAAAATCTGATGTGTCCCACAACCCAAACACGTCACTGTAGCCGATTTAAAACATGACCAAGTGCGTGCGCAATGGTTTGCTCGCGCACTTGACGGCGGTGGCCATCAAAGTGACAGACTTCGGTCTCGGTTTCATCCTCTCGCCATGCCCACGCAAACCAGACGGTGCCGGCTGGTTTTTCTTCACTCCCTCCTGATGGCCCGGCCACGCCGCTAACGGCAATCGCAACATCTGCGTTTGCACGCTCACGCGCGCCCTCAGCCATTGCCATCACCACAGGTTCACTCACTGCGCCATACTGCTCGAGCGCCATATCAGGTACCTTCACCAAACGCTGCTTCGCGTCATTGCTGTAAGTCACGAAGGCTTGATGGAACCATTGCGAACTACCCGCAACATCCGTCAGGCAATAGGCGATTCCCCCACCCGTGCATGACTCAGCGGTGGTGATGGTCAATTGTGCATCAGCCAGTACATCACCTAGCTGCTTTGCCAGTGAATATAAGTGGTCCACGTGTTTCTCCTTTTTCATGGCACCGAAATCCACATGACGTGGCTTTACCCTGTGCCCCGACATCACGTATTCTAAGCGGCCTTAACGTTCCATTTTGCAGGTCTAGTCGTGACAGTACAAGCGCTCGAAAAACACACGCCCATGATGCAACAGTATCTCAAGTTAAAAGCTCAGCACCCTGAGGAGCTGCTCTTTTACCGTATGGGAGATTTTTACGAACTCTTTTACGACGACGCCAAACGCGCCTCACAATTGCTTGATATCTCACTGACCAAGCGCGGTAGCTCAAATGGCGAGCCCATTCCAATGGCAGGCGTGCCTTACCATGCGGTAGAAGGATACCTTGCCAAGCTTGTCCAATTGGGCGAACCCGTTGCCATTTGCGAGCAGATTGGCGATCCGGCCACCAGCAAAGGCCCAGTCGAGCGCCAAGTTGTGCGTATTGTCACACCCGGCACCGTCTCTGATGAGGCATTACTGAGCGAGCGAGTGGATAATTTAGTGGCCGCCATCATCGCCGATGATACTGGCTTTGGCTTTGCCACCTTAGATATTACGTCCGGCCGTTTTGTGTTGAGTGAGCCACAAACGTTAGAACAAATGCAGGCAGAGCTGCAGCGTACCCAACCGGCCGAACTGCTCTATCCTGAGGATTTTGCCTACCCCGACCTGCTTTCGGTAAGCAAAGGCGCCCGCCGTCGTCCTATTTGGGAGTTTGACCTCGATACGGCACGTAGTCAGTTGACCGCCCAGTTTGGCACTCGAGACCTGATTGGTTTTGGCGTAGAAGACTGTGCGCGCGGGCTCAGTGCCGCAGGCTGTTTGTTGCAATACGCCAAAGATACTCAGCGCACCGCCCTACCTCATATTCGGGCGATTATCAAAGAACAACAAGACAGCGCGGTGGTGCTAGATGCTGCGACACGCCGCAACCTTGAGATCACACAAAACCTTGCTGGTGGTCATGATAATACCTTGGCCGACGTGCTGGATCGTACCACCACCCCGATGGGAAGCCGCTTGCTTAAGCGTTGGTTACATCAACCGCTCCGCGACCGAAGTGTACTCAATCAACGATTGGATGCGATTGAGACATTGCTTGATACTGGGCTTTATGGCGATCTCGCCGCCGAGCTCAAACCCGTTGGCGATATCGAACGCGTGTTAGCACGCTTGGCGATGCGCTCTGCTCGTCCACGCGATATGGCCCGCCTACGGACTGCGCTTGCACAGCTGCCGGCGATTCAGTCACAGCTCAGTGAATTGAATCACCCCGCGTTTGCACACTATGCCAAAGCAACTCAGCCTATGCCTGAGCTTACAGATTTGCTGACGCGGGCAATTGTCGATAACCCGCCGGTAGTGATCCGTGATGGTGGAGTCATTGCCCCCGGCTATCACGCGGAACTCGATGAATGGCGTGAGCTGTCTGACGGCGCATCGCGCTACCTTGAGGAGCTAGAACAGCGCGAGCGTGACAAGTACGGCATTGATACTTTAAAGGTCGGCTACAACCAAGTGCATGGCTTTTATATCCAGATTAGCCGCGCACAAAGCGATCGCGTCCCCGCGCATTACATTCGCCGTCAAACGCTTAAAAACGCGGAGCGCTATATCATTGCCGAGCTCAAAGAGCATGAAGACAAGGTGCTAAGCTCCAAGTCTACGGCTTTGGCGCTGGAAAAACGGTTGTGGGAAGAGCTGTTTGATTTATTGCTTCCTCACCTTGCTCAATTGCAGGGTGCGGCTGAAGTGTTATCCGCCCTCGATGTGCTGTGTAATCTCGCCGAGCGCGCTGACACGCTTAATTACCACCGCCCTAAACTCAGTGACCAAGCTGGTGTGGAGATTGAAGCAGGTCGCCATCCGGTCGTCGAACAAGTGATGACAGCCCCCTTCATTCCAAACCCTATCTCACTGAGGCCTGAACGGCGTATGCTGATCATTACCGGCCCTAACATGGGGGGTAAGTCGACCTACATGCGCCAAACCGCGTTGATTGCTTTGTTGGCCCATATTGGTGCGTATGTGCCTGCCGACAGTGCCGTCATTGGACCGGTCGATCGCATTTTCACCCGCATTGGTGCGTCTGATGATCTCGCCTCAGGACGCTCCACCTTTATGGTAGAAATGACGGAAACGGCCAATATTTTGCACAATGCAACCGCACACAGTTTAGTCTTGATGGATGAAATCGGCCGTGGCACCAGTACCTATGATGGCTTATCACTGGCATGGGCCAGTGCTGAATGGCTGGCCGAGAAGATTCAAGCTATGACTCTGTTTGCCACTCATTATTTTGAGCTCACCGAACTACCGGGGCAAATGGACGGCTTGGTGAATGTCCACCTGGACGCGGTGGAACATGGTGATGAGATTGCCTTTATGCACGCCGTACAAGAAGGCGCGGCGAGTAAATCTTACGGGCTAGCGGTGGCAGGATTAGCTGGCGTCCCTAAACCGGTGATCCGCCGAGCCAAGCATAAATTGGCGCAGTTAGAACAAAGTGGCCAACAAAAAGTCACTGGCGACACATCTCACAATCAGGCCGTGCCAACACAGCTCCCTTTGCTTCCTGAACCTAGTGAGCTCGATCAGGCCGTTGATGCGCTCAACCCCGATGAGATGACACCTCGTCAAGCGCTTGATGCACTCTATGCACTCAAAGCCCTCCAACAGTCTCGCTAATCATTCAATAACGCATTAAAAAGGACGGCACCTTGGCCGTCCTTTTTTGCTTATAGCGATTAGTGCTGTTATTGCTCGACATTAAACAAAGACTCAATACTCAGTCCTTGCTGGGTCAACATATCGCGTAGGCGACGCAATCCTTCAACTTGAATTTGACGCACGCGCTCACGGGTTAGACCGATTTCACGCCCCACGTCTTCAAGCGTGGAGGCTTCGTGGCCAAGAAGGCCAAAGCGACGCGCCAACACTTCACGTTGTTTGGGGTTCAGCTCTTGTAGCCATTGCACGATCGACTTTTTCATATCGTCGTCTTGGGTGGTGTGCTCTGGACCATCTTGTTTTTCATCGGCGATGATATCCAGCAGCGCTTTTTCTGAATCCCCACCAATTGGGTTATCCACCGAGCCAATGCGTTCGTTCAAACGCAGCATGCGATTAACATCTTCAACCGGTTTATCGAGTTGGGCGGCAATGTCTTCGGCAGTCGGTTCATGGTCCAGTTTTTGTGCCAGTTCACGCGCCGTACGCAGGTAGACATTCAGCTCTTTCACCACGTGAATCGGCAAGCGAATGGTACGCGTCTGGTTCATGATAGCACGCTCAATGGTTTGGCGAATCCACCATGTGGCGTAGGTAGAGAATCGGAAGCCTCGCTCTGGATCGAACTTTTCAACGGCGCGAATAAGACCTAAATTGCCTTCTTCGACCAAATCCAATAGCGCAAGACCTCGGTTTGAGTAGCGTCGAGAAATTTTCACCACCAAACGGAGGTTACTCTCGATCATGCGTTTACGTGCCACTTCGTCACCACGTAGGGCACGACGCGCATACAACACTTCTTCCTCGGCGGTCAGCAGGGGTGAAAAACCAATTTCACTCAAGTAGAGTTGTGTGGCATCTAGGGCTTTGGATGTCGCAGCGTGCTGTTGTACAGCCTGTTCAACCTCTTCGGCAACTTCTTCAACTTGCGCATCCAAGGTCTCGAAATCCACGTCTTGATCCAAGCCGTCCAGTTTTTTCGCGGTGTTAGTTTGGCTCATAGCGCCTCCCTTATGGCGTAGCAGCTAAGCAGAGCGCATCTCTGCTTTCACCGGCCCCGTCACACTGGTGGCTTGACGATCTCACGCTTTTATAGCGCTATCGCTTAGGCAAGTAATGCAACGGATTGACCGATTTTCCTTTGTAGCGAATCTCAAAATGCAACCGAACACTGTTTGTACCTGTACTGCCCATTGAAGCTATTTTCTGCCCCTTTTTGACAGACTGGCCTTCTGAAACCAAGAACCTGTCATTATGTGCATACGCACTCAGGTAATCATCATTGTGTTTCACTATTATTAATTTGCCGTAACCTCGAAGCGCGCTTCCGGCGTATACGACTTTTCCGTCTGCCGCTGCCTGAATGCTTTGCCCTCGTTGTCCAGCAATATCTATGCCTTTATTGCCTCGTTCAGTGCTAGAAAATCGCGACACCATTCGGCCGTTGGTTGGCCACTGCCAGCTTATCTGTTGGTTGGATACGCTCGCCGTCCGCTTGTTGTTAACAGCTTGTTTACTTTTTTGTTTAGTTTGACTGTACCTTGTGGCTGATTGGGCTTCAACTGCTTTTTGTTGCGAAACCGCCGTTTTCGCCTTCTTTTCTTGACCGAATTTACCATTTTCGGTGCTTTTACTAGAAGATACTGCTACCGCCGCAGCTTTTGCAGCTGAACTTGTGGCCGAGGCCACATTTGTTGCCCCTGAGGTGGACTTTGCCACGTCCGGGCGCTGATACGCAGGCTTCCACAACGCTAAGGTTTGACCCGGATAAATAGTGTAAGGCGGTTGGAGGTTGTTATGTTTGATGATGTCGTCAATATCACGATCGGTGATGTAGGCGATATAGTAGAGCGTATCGCCTTTCTTCACTTCGTAGTAGCTACCGCGGTAGCTACCTCTGTCGACACTGGAGTAGTCAGGCGTCACACTAGATACGGGTGCCGGGCCATGCCAAGCACACCCAGAAAGTATGACTACTGATAAAAGAAAAAACGCGATTTTCATCTGTTTTTAGTTTCTACTCCATAGACAGCGTAGTTAGGCCAGTTCGCCGGCAACAAGGGGCACAAAACGCACCGATTCAATCGTTTCGGTCAGAAACTCTTCGCCCTGCCTTGTCACCTTGATTAGCGTTTGTTGGTGCTCTCCAACGGGAATTAACATCACACCGCCTTCTGTCAGTTGTTGGCATAATGCATCTGGAATACGCTCTGCCGCCGCGGTGACGATAATCCCATCATAAGGACCTTTCGCCGGCCAGCCTTGCCAACCATCACCGTGCTTGGTGGCCACATTATAAATGTCGAGCTGCTTGAGGCGTCGCTTGGCGAGCATTTGCAGCTGCTTAATCCGTTCAACGGAATAAACCTGATCCACCAGCTGAGCAAGTATCGCTGTTTGATAGCCAGAGCCGGTTCCTATTTCCAAAATGCGACTGTCGCGTCGCAAATTGAGCAATGTTGTCATCTTAGCCACAATATAAGGTTGTGAGATAGTTTGTCCCCACCCAATCGGTAACGCATTGTTTCCGTATGCTTGGTGAGTCATGGCTTCAGAGACAAACAGATGCCGGGGCACTGCTTGCATTGCATCTAGAACGCTTTGGTTATCAATACCTTGTTGCTGCAAAAATTGAATAAGTGATTGCGCTTGACTCAACGTCTGCTTCCTTTATCACTGAGTATTAATCGAACGAGATAGGCTAGCGCGTTAACTTCGCCAGCCTGTTTTCAGTAGCTATTCCGCTAACCACTGAGAAAACGCTCCGAGCGTGTCGTGAGCGGTAAGGTCCACCTGAAGCGGCGTAATAGAAACGTATTGCTCCGCTATGGCGTGAAAATCCGTGCCCGGTCCAGCATCTTGCGTTTTTCCGGGTGCACCGATCCAGTATATGGGTTTCCCGCGCGGATCGCCTTGTTTTATCACATCTTCGGCATGATGACGGGCACCAAGACGGGTAACTTTCCATCCTTTTAACGCATCAATCGCCACATCCGGCACATTGATATTAATCAGACGGTGACTGGGGGCGGCATGGCGCTGGTTTTTAGACAAAAACTGCTTAATCACATGGGCGGCGGTGTCAAAATGCTGATGACCACATAATGAAACCGCGATCGCAGGGGCACCGAGAAAGAACCCTTCCGTGGCCGCGGCAACGGTGCCGGAATAAAGCACATCATCGCCCAAGTTTGCACCGTGGTTAATGCCGGTGATCACGAAGTCAGGTTGCCACGGAACCAATTGGTTCAACGCTAAATGGACCGAGTCAGTGGGCGTACCTTGCACCGCAAAACGCCCAGGACCGAGTTCACGAACCCGCAGCGGATTCTCAAGCGTTAATGAATTCGACGCGCCCGAACAATTTCGGTCCGGCGCAGCGACCACCACCTCGGCAATCTCACTCAGAGCGTGAGTGAGTGTTTGGATCCCTTGCGCGTGGTAGCCATCGTCATTACTGATCAGTATGCGCATCCAGCTCTCCTTGTTCTTGTGGGCTAATCAGCTCGCGCATCACTGTGGTGGCGAAAGCGCCGGCAGGCAGAGAAAAACGCACACACAAGCTGTCTGCACCGAGCTCCCACGTCATATTTTGCGGCAACAAACGGATCTCTCGGCGGTCATGGCGCATGCGGTTATTGCGGATCACGGCCAGCAGATCCGGCTCTTTATCGAGAATCGCCTGCTCAAACTGCTGCGCACTGTCTGTGGTAGGTAGCGCGTTGTCACCGGTCAGAGGGGCGGTAATACGCATCCCTTCAACGCCGGCTTGGTTGCAGGCGACCAGTTGGTCGGCATCGTCAACGCACAGATCACCCGCCAGTGTTTGACTAAAACAGCCTGCCTCGAGGCGTGCTGAAACCACGTGATTAAACAGCAATGAACGCGCCGCAGAGAGGTAAAAACTGCGCTTACTTTTATCTTTCACTTTGCGCTCACCGCGTCCCCATGCTCGCGCTGCGTCAAGGTTATTCCCTTCTCGGCCGAAACGCTGCTCACCAAAGTAATTAGGGACGCCTTGGGTTGCAATGGCCTCTAAGCGCGGCACCAACGCACTCGGATTGGCTAGAGCGCGGATCTGCAGCACAAAATCATTCCCGATAAGATCACCCGGCCGCAGTTTTTGATGGTGGCGAGCGGTCGCTTCAATGCTCAGTACGCCAGGGTGCGTGGCGACAAACTCGTTTAAATCAGGATCGGCTTTGCCCGGTAATTGTACGCTGAACCACTGCTCGGTCACCGCATGCCTATCTTTCAGGCCCGCCCAACTCACTTGTCGTGATGGCACACCGCATGCTTTAGCCAGCTCATTGGCCACATAGCGCGTATTCTCGCCACGCTTTTTGATTCGCACTAGGAAGTGTTCACCGGCTCCCGATGGGGTAAAACCGAGGGTTTCCGAGACGTAAAAGTCGTCTGGCGAGTGTTTGATTTGGCCGGATTGAATCGGCTGGCCATGCATATAAGCCAGGGGAGCAAGTACGTCTGTCATAGCGTCTCTTTTGTTAATAGCACAACGGCTTCACAAGCAATACCCTCTTTACGCCCGGTAAAACCGAGTCGCTCTGAGGTGGTTGCTTTTACATTAATGGCATCGATGGGGGCCTTTAGATCGTCAGCAATCGCCGCACACATGGCGGGAATATGCGGGCCCATCTTTGGCGCTTGGGCAATGATAGTGATATCTGCATTACCCAAACGATAACCTTTTTCTTGTACTTTGCGGTAAACGTCGCGCAGCAACATACGACTGTCCGCACCTTTCCACTCATCACTGGTATCTGGGAAATGCTGGCCAATGTCACCGGCCGCAATCGCGCCCAACAATGCATCACACAGGGCGTGAAGTGCCACATCACCGTCCGAGTGCGCAAGCAACCCTTGCTCATAAGGCACAGCGACACCACCAATGATCACCGGGCCATCACCACCAAATTTGTGTACATCAAACCCATGTCCAATTCGCATCATGATTTGCCTTCTTGTTGCGATAAGTAAAACTCGGCCAGCACCCTATCTTCAGGATGCGTCACTTTAATATTGCTGGCACTGGCAGGAACTAATAGCGGATGGCCGCCTGCTGCCTCAATCGCCGACGCGTCATCAGTCACCTGATCACCAGCGCTTGCCAATGCCACTTTTAAGTGCAGGGTGGGAAACATTTGTGGCGTCAAGGCATGCCACAGTGCCTGTCTGTCGACAGTCTGTGCAATACAGCCATCCGGCTGTGCCCGCTTCATAGTGTCGCGAACCGGAGCAGCTAAGATCGCGCCGTCAGAATGGCTTTGGGCTGCGTGAATCAAGGCATCAATGTCTTTGTGAGTGACGCAGGGGCGTGCTGCATCATGCACCATCACCCAACGGGTCTGCACTGCCTCAAGCCCTGCCTGTACCGATTGCGCCCGCGTTGCACCGCCTGTGACGACGGTAATATCCGGATTGCCGCCCAGTCCGGTCTCAGCGAAATAGCCATCGTTCTCACCGATCGCGATAATCACGCGGTCAATCGCAGCATGACTCAGCAAGCGTTCAACGGTGTGGGTGATTAACGGCTTACCTGAAAGGTGTAAATACTGCTTTGGACAGTCTGCCTGCATGCGACTGCCTACGCCAGCGGCGGGCACCACCGCTGTAATTCCTGATTGCAAAGAGGCTTTTTCTACCACGCGTTTTCTCTTTGATTAGTCCGCGATCGTGCGGATGATGGGTTATCGCGTTGCGTCGACTAAACGAAAAAAGGTTTCGTCAGGTTTAATCATGCCCAACTCATTACGGGCGCGCTCTTCAATCGCTTCTTGTCCACGTTTGAGATCCGCGATTTCGGCATACATTTGTTGGTTGCGCTTCACCAGCTTTTGGTTCGCTTGTTGTTGCACCACGACGTTTGCCTGAGTGTGCCAATAATCCATAACGCCATTCTTGCCCAGCCACAATTCATATTGCAGCCATGCCAGAGTGATAAATAGCGCAACAGATAGCAGTCTCATGGTTTCACTCCTTAGGTGTTCAGTGGGCCAGCAACGTCAATTATGCTAACCGCATAGGCTAGCGGATCAGGCCGCCGGTGTCATGGTTTTCTGTTTATCCGGGGCGTGAAGATGCGCTCAAACGCACCTCTTATCCATTCATACGCTCCTGAATATAAAAAAGCCGCCATAAAGGCGGCTTTTGGGGTCAACAGTGAAAGGCAAGGTGCCTTTCCATCACAGCCAATCGGCTGCGACTTTTATTATTGACCTTTAACTTCTTTCAGACCGTTAAACGGTGCTTTTTCACCCAGCGCTTCTTCGATACGGATCAGCTGGTTGTACTTGGCAACACGGTCAGAACGGCTCATAGAACCAGTTTTGATTTGGCCTGCTGCAGTACCAACCGCCAAGTCAGCGATGGTTGCGTCTTCAGTTTCACCTGAACGGTGAGAGATTACGGCAGTGTAGCCCGCGTCTTTCGCCATCTTGATCGCAGCCAAGGTTTCGGTCAAAGAACCGATTTGGTTGAATTTGATCAGGATAGAGTTCGCCACACCTTTCTCGATGCCTTCTTTCAGGATCTTGGTGTTGGTTACGAACAGGTCATCACCCACTAGCTGAAGTTTGTCACCCAGCAGTTCAGTTTGGTGCTTAAAGCCATCCCAATCTGACTCGTCTAGGCCGTCTTCGATAGACACGATTGGGTACTCTTCAGCCAGTTTCGCCAAGTAGTGGTTAAACTCTTCTGAAGTAAAGGTTTTACCTTCACCCTTCATGTTGTAGATGCCTTGCTCTTTGTCATAGAACTCAGACGCAGCACAGTCCATCGCTAGGGTGATATCTTTACCTAGCTCGTAGCCTGCTTTCTCAACCGCTTCTTTGATAGCAGCAAGGGCAGCAGCATTTGACTCTAGGTTAGGCGCGAAACCACCTTCGTCACCAACAGCAGTGCTTAGGCCTTTGGCCTTCAGAACTTTGGCTAGGTTGTGGAATACTTCCGCACCAATGCGCAGTGCTTCTTTCAGGGTTTTCGCACCAACAGGTTGGATCATGAACTCTTGGATATCAACGTTGTTGTCCGCGTGCTCACCACCGTTGAGGATGTTCATCATTGGTAGAGGCATTGAGAACTGACCCGCAGTGCCGTTTAGTTCAGCGATGTGCTCAAACAAAGGCATGCCTTTCGCCGCCGCAGCAGCTTTTGCGTTAGCCAGAGAAACCGCTAGGATCGCGTTAGCACCGAACTTAGATTTGTTCTCAGTGCCGTCAAGGTCGATCATCACCTGATCGATGTCAGCTTGGGCTTTCGCGTCTTTACCTAGCAGTGCTTCTGCGATTGGGCCGTTAACCGCTTCAATCGCTTTCAGTACGCCTTTACCCATGAAACGTGACTTGTCACCGTCACGCAGCTCTAGTGCTTCGCGAGAACCGGTAGACGCACCTGATGGCGCTGCCGCCATACCAACAAAGCCACCTTCCAAGTGCACTTCTGCTTCTACAGTTGGGTTACCGCGTGAATCGATAATTTCACGACCTAGAACTTTAACGATCTTAGACATTGTGATTCCTCTCGTCTGTCATTGTATTCAAAAAATAAAAAGCGGCCGCCCGTCAGGACTACCGCTTCACATTTGTGTTATAGCTCACCGCGCTGCTTTTTACCTGCAGCCGCAACGAACCCGGCGAATAGCGGGTGGCCGTCGCGAGGAGTCGAGGTGAACTCTGGGTGGAACTGACAGGCCACAAACCATGGATGTGCTGGGTTTTCGATGATTTCTACCAGCTTCTTGTCCGCCGACAAGCCCGATACAAGTAGACCGGTTTTTTCCAATTGTGGACGCAGCAAGTTATTCACTTCGTAGCGATGACGATGGCGCTCGTGGATTTGAGTGTTGCCATATAGCTGATGCGCTTTAGACCCTTCAGAAAGGTGGCAAAGCTGTGCGCCTAGACGCATAGTGCCGCCTAAATCAGAGGATTCGCTACGCTCTTCCACGTTACCTTCTTCATCGACCCACTCGGTGATCAGTCCCACCACTGGGTATTTGCTGTCTTTGCTGAATTCGGTGGAGTTAGCTCCTTCCATCCCAGCAACATTACGGGCGTATTCAATTAACGCCACTTGCATGCCTAAACAAATGCCAAGATAAGGCACTTTGTTTTCACGCGCATATTGTGCGGCAAGGATTTTGCCTTCGACGCCGCGATCGCCAAAACCACCCGGAACCAAAATCGCATCTAAACCATCGAGCAGCTCAGTGCCGCGGGTTTCGAGATCTTGTGAGTCAACATACTTGATGTTGACAGTCAGACGATTTTTCAATCCGCCATGCTTCAGCGCTTCGTTGACAGATTTATACGCGTCAGGCAGTTCGATGTACTTACCCACCATACCAATGGTGACTTCACCCATTGGATTGGCTTCTTCGTAAATGACTTGTTCCCATTCAGACAGGTCGGCTTCCGGCGCTTGGATACCAAAGCGCTGACAAACCAAGTCGTCCAGCCCTTGAGAGCGAATCAATGAAGGAATTTTGTAGATAGAATCCACATCCTTCATGGTGATAACCGCTTTCTCTGGTACGTTACAGAACAGTGCAATTTTTGCACGCTCATTGGCTGGAATTGGACGCTCACTACGGCAAACAAGGACATCCGGCTGGATACCAATTGATAGAAGCTCTTTTACCGAGTGCTGGGTCGGCTTGGTTTTCACTTCACCCGCCGCTGCCAAGTATGGCACCAAGGTAAGATGCATAAACATCGCACGCTCACGGCCGACTTCCACGGTCAGTTGGCGAATCGCTTCAAGGAATGGCAGTGATTCAATATCACCGACAGTGCCGCCAATTTCCACGATCACCACGTCGTGACCTTCACCACCGGCGATGATGCGGTCTTTGATCGAGTTAGTGATGTGTGGAATCACCTGAATGGTCGCTCCCAGATAATCTCCGCGGCGCTCTTTGCGCAGGACATCCGCGTATACACGACCAGAGGTAAAGTTATTACGCTTGGTCATTTTGGTGCGGATAAAGCGCTCGTAGTGACCGAGGTCAAGGTCGGTCTCGGCGCCGTCTTCCGTGACGAATACTTCCCCGTGCTGGGTAGGGCTCATTGTCCCTGGATCCACGTTGATATAAGGGTCGAGTTTCATGATGGTGACGTTGAGGCCACGCGCTTCAAGAATGGCTGCCAATGAGGCTGCAGCAATACCCTTACCGAGGGAGGATACAACACCGCCCGTAACAAAAATGTAATTCGTCGTCATGCTAAACCTGAGAGTTGGATTTAGAGGAAATTAATGGAAATCTGGACGGGAAGTCATGATACCAGACCCCACTCACTCCCACAACGTGAAAACTATCACACACCATACTGTTTTTATTTGTCGCAAATCAATGATGAAACTTACAGCGTGTTGCTTTTTTCTTGCTTTTTGACCTGTTGCCAGGCCGATTCCAGTTCATCTAACTGACATTCTTGAATATTTTTTTCATCATTGCGTAATTGAGTTTCAACTTGACGGAAACGTCGTTCGAATTTTTGATTCGCGTTACGCAACGCGGATTCCGCATCCGTGCCTACGTGGCGTGCCAGATTTACCACCGAAAACAATAAATCGCCGATTTCTTCTTCCACCCGCGCGGGGTCTACCGGCGTGATTGCCAGTTCTTGCTCAACCTCGGCAATTTCTTCGCGTACTTTATCGAGCACCGGCGCCACCGCATCCCAATCAAACCCCACTCGCGCACAACGTTTTTGCAGTTTGTGTGCGCGCACCAGTGCGGGAAGGCCTAACGTAACGCCGTCTAACACGCTAGTGGGTTGTTCTGACGCCGCTTTGTCGGCACGCTCCTGTGCTTTAATCCCTTCCCAATCTGGGCCGTGCAGCGGCTCACCTTGGCTGTCTTTAGGACCAAAGACATGCGGGTGACGACGGGTGAGTTTGTCACAAATCGCCCCCACGACGGCGTCAAAATCAAAACGATTTTGCTCGTGTCCCAATTGACTGTAGAACACTATTTGAAAGAGTAAATCGCCTAATTCATCTTTTAGGTCCGACCAGTGCTCACGCTCAATGGCATCGGCCACTTCATAGGCTTCTTCGAGCGTGTGAGGCACGATGGAGGCAAAAGTTTGGGCTTTGTCCCAATCGCACCCTTTTTGTGGGTCGCGCAAGGTCGCCATGATAGTCAGTAAATCGTCAATCGACGCCATACTTCGTTATCCTTAAAAAAACGCCCTGTCGATAACAGGGCGTGATGTTTATCTGAGTCGTTTGGCTTCTACCACATCCTTGACCTGCTCCAGCCGGTTTACAATTCGGCTAAGCGTGTCGAGATCGGAAATCTCTAAATCAAAGTCCATGATAGACATCTGCTTTTTGTAATCGACGCGGCTTTGCATGCCCGCAACGCGGACTTTTTCATTGCTGAGCACGGTATTAATGTCTTTGACTAATCCGGTGCGTTCATTGGCGGATAAGCGAATGCGCACATGGTATTGCCCGACATGCCCTTTGCCCCATACGGTGGCGATGATTCGCTCCGGCGCATGGTGACGAAGTTCGTTGAGTTGCTCGCAATCCGCACGGTGTACTGAAATCCCGCGCCCTTGGGTCACAAAGCCCATAATGTCATCACCCGGCAGCGGCTGACAGCAACGCGCGAGGTGGGTCATCAGGTTATCAACGCCTTCAACCACCACCGCATCACGGTGAGTTTTTCCACCTACGGTTTTTTGTTCACTTTGCTGAAGTTTTTCCAGCAACTGTTGCTCTTCTTCTTCCAAGCTTGGCTTGTTGATCAGGCTGTTAATGTGGTTAACCACTTGATTGATGCGCAGATCGCCACTTCCGACCCCCGCATACAGCTCTTCCAGTGAATTCACATTGAAGCGTTTGAGCGCCAAACTCGCATCTTTACTGGCACCGCCAATTTTTTGTAGTTCGGTATCGAGAATTTCTTTACCCGCGGCAATGTTTTTATCTCTGTCTTGTTTTCGGAACCAAGCGTTGATTTTTGCCCGCGCTCGGCTCGAATTCACAAAGCCTAAGCTTGGATTCAACCAGTCACGTGAGGGGTTGGGCTCTTTTTGGGTGATAATTTCAACCTGATCCCCCATCTGCAAGTGATAGGTGAAAGGCACAATGCGTCCTTCTACCTTGGCACCAATGCAACGATGGCCGACTTCAGAGTGAATGTGGTAGGCAAAGTCGAGCGGCGTCGCACCGCTTGGCAAGTCGACCACATCACCACGCGGTGTAAAGGCATACACGCGATCATCAAAGACTTGGCTGCGCAACTCATCCAGCATTTCGCCTGAGTCTGACATCTCTTCTTGCCACGCCAAGAGTTTTCGCAGCCAGGTAATTTTCTCATCGTAGCCACTGCGTCCACTGGCTGAGCCTTCTTTATACTTCCAGTGCGCCGCCACCCCAAGCTCCGCATCATCATGCATTTGACGGGTGCGAATTTGAATTTCGACCGGTTTGCCTTCCGGCCCCAACACGACGGTGTGAATTGACTGATAACCGTTGGGTTTGGGGTTGGCGACGTAATCATCGAACTCTTTCGGCAAGTGGCGATATTTGGTGTGCACCGCGCCCAATGCGGCGTAACAGTCTTGTAGCTCTTCGGCGATAATGCGCACCGCACGTACATCAAATAGCTCATCAAACTGCAGATTTTTTTTCTGCATTTTGCGCCAAATACTGTAGATATGCTTGGGACGGCCATACACTTGCGCGTTGATATGAGAAGCTTCCATCGCCTGCTGCAGATCAGTGACAAACGCGGTAATGTAGTTTTCGCGATCGATGCGCCGCTCAGCCAGTTGCTTCGCGATTTGTTTATAGGTCTGCGCGTGCTGGTAGCGGAAGGCGTAGTCTTCGATTTCCCATTTTAACTGACCAATACCGAGACGGTTGGCCAAGGGTGCATAGATGTTAGCACTCTCTTTCGCCGCCTGCAGACGCACCTCTTCCGGTGCATCTTTGACTTCACGCAGATAGCAAATACGTTCCGCCAGCTTGATCACCACGCAACGGAAATCTTCGACCATAGACAACAACATACGGCGAACATTATCCACCTGCGCGGAGGTCGCTTCGGCATCGGTTTGGGTATTCAAATGACGGATGGCGGCGGTTTGCTGCACGCCCTCAATCAGTTTGACAATCGCGGGCGAATAGCGCTCTTCCAAGGTATCGAGCGCCAGCAATTTGTCTTCCACCACCGGGAAGAAGAGCGCGGCGAGGAGCGTGTCGGCGTCCATACTCAGGGTCACCAAGATTTCAATCATCTCTCGGCCACGCCACAGCGGTTGGCTCAGCGCCGTTTCATCCCCTAACGTACGACAATAATTGTACCCATCCAGCAGGGCTTGAGCGGTTGAGGCGTCTTGTCCTAACCGCGCAATCCAAGTTTGAAGATCAAAGGCTTCATCTTCATGCAGATGGGCTTCTCGTACCGCAACCATAACTGTTCCTATCCTTATCTTTCGCCTCAGCGAAAGAGGCATATCCATGTTTAACCGCGTGGATTTAGATGTAGCACATCATTGACGACGCCTAGCGTCGAAACAGTGCCATGGATTCCAAATGCCCTGTTTGCGGAAACATATCAAGCATACTCAAGCGAGTTAGTTGGTAACCCTGTGCCAACAACACGCGACTATCCCGCGCCAGCGTTGCTGGGTTGCAGGACACATAAACAATGTGTGTAGCGCTAGATTGTGCCACAAAGTCCATCACTCCGGCAGCCCCTGCTCGGGCAGGATCGAGCAGGATTTTATCAAATGCGTGCCGTGTCCAGTCCCCATTCAGCGTCTCACCATTGAGATCTGCTTGGTAAAACTGCGCATTGCTTACTTGGTTGGCCTTCGCATTATCCTGAGCTTGCGACACCATCGCCTCAACCCCTTCTACACCAATCACGGTTTTCGCCTGTTTCGCCATGGGGATGCTGAAGTTGCCAAGACCACAAAACAGATCCAACACCACATCGGTTGACGCAAGATCTAGCCAATTCAGTGCTTGGGCAACCATCTGTTGGTTCACCGCCGCGTTGACTTGAATAAAGTCGCCAGGCTGAAAATAGAGGCGGGTTTGTTGGCTCTCGTAATACGGAGGCTCGCCCACCACTCGCTCAAGCGGCCCGTCAGCTTGCTGCCAATACAACATGCAGCCTGTCAGCTCTGCCCATGCTTGAAGCGCTTGCCTATCTTCTGGATGCAACGCCTTGGTGGTGCGCAACGACGCAATACAGCCATTGTCTGCCTCAATCAAATCAACATGACCGAGGATTCGGCGTCCTCGCAGTCCATCCAAACAAGGCCGCAAGCTGGCAAGAAGCTGATTTAATGGTTCACTTAGAACAGGACAGTGGCCCACATCGACAATGGCATTGCTTTGACGGGCTCGAAACCCCATGGTCAGCGCCCCTTTATTATCGACTTTCAAGCTGATGCGCGCGCGACGACGATACTGCCAAGGGCTATCGATGGCGCCATCTGACAGCTCGACCGTCTCGTCTCCGGCAAATTTTTCAATCAATTCTGTCAGCACTGCGCGCTTGTGTGCCACTTGGCCTGAGTGGCTTAAATGCTGCAAACTACAGCCGCCACATTGCTGATACAAAGGACAAGCCGGCTCAATGCGAGTTTCCGCGCGCTGGTCGAGTTTAATCAGTTTGGCCCGCGCATACTGGCGCTTTTGCTCGGTGAGCTGCACCAGCGCCTGTTCACCGGGCAAAGTACCCGGAACAAAGACTGGTTTTTTCTGCCAATAGCCGACCCCATCACCGTGGTGGTCGAGGCGTTGAATCGCGAGCAACTGATGCTTTTGTTCAACGTTTTTTTTCTTCTGAGGCTTAAAAAAGCGCGCCATGGTGGATTCCAGTGTCAAAGTGCTTGTCGTCGCAAGCGAGTCAAAGAGATCCTGCCAGTGGGAGTTGTGATAGTTCGCTGACTATTTAGTTATTGAATCATGTACACTGGCAGCTAATTACAGCCATTATTTTCCCATAGTTTATCCAGCATGACCAAATATGGACTCCGCACCCGTGTCTCCGTGTTGACCATTGCGCCTACCTTGATTGTTGGCCTCCTGCTGAGTGCGTTCTTTACCAGCACGCGTTATCAGGATTTGGAACAACAACTTACCATCACAGGGTCTGCCATTATCGAGCCTTTGGCGATTGCCAGTGAGGTTGGATTAAAAAACGATAGCCGCGAAAATGTGCGACGCTTAATTGGCTTTGCGCATCGTCAGCACTCCCAGTTTGTGCGCAGTATTGCGGTGTTCGATCGCCACAACGAATTGTTTGTTACCTCCAACTATCACCGTGATTTGGCGATGCTCTCGGTCAATAATGGCCAACCCATCCCGACACAGTTACAGGTAAGTCAACAGCAAGAGACCCTAATTTTACGGGCGCCTATTCTGGAAATTGGCCGTTTTACGCCTGGGTTAAACGTCGAGCGCCCCTTGGGCTATATTGCGATGGAGCTGGATCTAAGCTCGGTGCGGCTAAAGCAATATCAAGAGATGATCACCGCATTGGTGATGGTCGCACTCGGCGTGATCCTCTCATGCTTCTTTGCATACCGATTGATCTCAGATGTCACCCACCCTATTGCGAATATGGTGAGCTTAGTCGATAGGATCCGTCGCGGGCACTTGGATGTTCGTATTGAAGGCGAGCTACTGGGTGAGCTCGATACCCTCAAAAATGGCATCAACGCCATGGCCATTTCGCTTTCCGAGTACCACTTGGAAATGCAGCAAAGCATTGATCAGGCTACCTGTGACTTGCGCGAAACCCTCGAGCAGCTCGAGATCCAAAACGTTGAATTAGACATCGCCAAAAAGAATGCTCAAGAAGCGGCTCGAGTGAAATCTGAGTTCTTAGCGAATATGTCTCACGAGTTGAGAACGCCTTTGAACGGGGTGATTGGCTTTACCCGTCAGATGTTGAAAACAGAGTTGAGCAGTAGCCAACGCGATTACTTACTGACCATAGAAAAGTCGGCCAACAACCTGTTGACCATCATCAACGACATTCTCGACTTCTCCAAACTCGAAGCAGGGAAACTGCTGCTGGAAAACATTCCTTTTGATTTCCAAGACATGCTGGATGAAGTCATGCGTCTGCTCGCACCCATGGCGCATGAAAAAGGGCTGGAGCTAACCTTACGTGCCGATGCCCGTATCCCTGCTGGCGCGGTTGGTGACCCGCTACGTATTCAGCAAGTGCTGATCAACTTAATTGGTAATGCTGCCAAATTCACAGAGCGCGGCAACATTGATGTCAGTGTCGATTTAAAACAGCTACATGATGAAACCATGGAGCTGCAGTTTATGGTCAAAGATACCGGCATTGGCATCTCAGAGCGCCAGCAAGCCCAGCTTTTCCAAGCCTTCCGTCAGGCCGATGCCAGTATCTCACGCCGTTATGGCGGGACAGGCCTTGGGTTGGTGATCACCCAAAAATTGGTGCAACAGATGGGCGGAGACATCGGCTTTACCAGCCGCCTCCACCAAGGTTCTTCATTCTGGTTTACGTTGAAACTCACGCAGACTGATTTACCCGTCTCGCAGCCAATTGATATCGAGCCGCTGGTTGGCCGTGATCTGGTGATTGTTGAACCCAACCCTCGCACACGGGAAATCCTCCGTCATCGATTAGGGCAAGTGGGGTTAAACATCGATACCGTCGCCGATGTCGAGATGCTCAGCGATCACGCATACACTTTTGCGCTGTTATGTTTTGACGCCGGAAAAATGCCAGAAATCGAAAGCATGAAACAGGCCGTGCTCGCCTGTGAGCAGCGAGCAAACAGTGTGATTGTGTGTCTACCGACCACTGAGCTGGAAGCCTCCGAACACTTATTAAAAGCCGGCGTCAGCGCCTGCATTGCAAAACCTATCCCACAACGCAAGCTCCTTGAGACATTACTAGGCTCGCCCGAGCCTACGCCGCTACCACTGCCGAAACCCAGCAGCCATCAAAAAGCGCCGTACACAGTGATGACCGTCGATGATAACCCCGCCAACTTAAAGCTGATCACCGCTTTGCTGGCCGAACGGGTCGAGAAAGTGGTGACCGCCGAAAATGGGGTTAAAGCCTTAGCACTTGCCCACCAGCAAGCCTTCGACATCATCTTGATGGATATCCAGATGCCAGAAATGGATGGGGTCACGGCCTGTCAGGAAATTCGTAAAGCGGGCATGAATCAGCAAACCCCCATTGTGGCTGTCACCGCCCATGCGATGCCGGGCGAGCGCGAGCGCCTATTGGAAGCGGGCATGGATGACTATCTGACCAAACCGATTGAAGAAGCCATGTTAGAAAGCACCCTCGCACGCTGGCTACGCTTTGACGAGCTTTCCGCCGTGACGGTGAGTGATGTGGAACCCGCCCCGAAAGCGGTTTGCACCGATCAAAGTGCGAGCCACCTCGATTGGCAAAGAGCGTTAAGCCAAGCCGCGGGTAAAGAAGATCTCGCCAAAGAAATGCTAGAGATGCTGATTGCCTCATTTGCTGGTGTCAAAACCATCATGGAGCACGCATTGGCCGGTACATGCTCTACCGAGGATTTATGGCAAGCAATTCATAAGTTACATGGCAGCTGCGCATATAGCGGCGTTCCGCAACTCAAAGCGCTGTGTCATGAGCTAGAAACGCAGCTCAAAGCAGGCGCGGATATCGATACCGTCGAGCCGGAGTTACTGGAGCTACAAGATGAGATTGCGCACATTGAGCAGCTGGCGCCCCTGTATTTGAACGACGACACGTAAAACACCCTCGGCGGCCTTTAAGCCGCCGGTGTGCCTTCAAGGATCACGTGCGCCACCGCATAGGCTTTTTCATCGGAGAGCGTCAGCCAGCAATGGCTGACACCTCGAGCTATCGCTAGCTGTTGTGCCTTGCCAGACAGGGTCAGCACGGGCTGCCCCGACGGTTGATTGCTCACCGTAAAGTCTTGAAAGCTGACCCCTTGAGCAATCCCGGTTCCTAGTGCTTTCGCGGCAGCTTCTTTCGCGGCAAACCGTTTCGCCAAATAGCGCCCTGGCTGCTGAGTTGCCGCCATTTGCGCCCGCTCTGGCTCAGTCAGAATACGATCCGCAAAACGGACACTGCGAGACAGCGCCGCCTCAATGCGCGCTATCTCAACAATGTCAGTGCCAACGCCTAAAATGGCCATTAGCGACGCGCGGATTCCATGATCGCTTTCATATCCGCCACTGCTTTTTGCAGGCCATCAAACATGGCGCGGCCAATAATCGCGTGACCAATATTCAGCTCATGCATTTCTGGCATCGCCGCAATCGGCGTGACGTTATGGTAAGTCAGGCCGTGTCCGGCGTTCACTTTAATGCCCAGATCCGCCGCGTAGCTGGCAGCAGCGGAAATCTTCTTCAATTCAGCTTGGCGGTCGTTGTCGTTACTGGCATCAGCATAGTGACCCGTATGCAGCTCGATATAAGGCGCACCACACTGGTGGGCGGCATCAATCTGCTCACGGTCAGCATCGATAAATAGCGACACTTTTATGCCCGCCTGAGTCAGGGTTTGTGTTGCCGCTTTTACTTTGTCTAATTGACCGGCGACATCTAACCCTCCCTCCGTGGTCAATTCTTCACGCTTTTCGGGAACTAAGCAGACGAATTCAGGTTGGGTGTCGAGGGCAATTTTCACCATTTCATCGGTCACTGCCATTTCTAAATTCATGCGCGTTTGTAGCGTTTCTTTGAGAATGCGCACATCGCGGTCCGTGATATGACGACGATCTTCACGCAAATGGACAGTGATGCCATCCGCTCCGGCACGTTCTGCCATTTCAGCCGCGTGGACAGGATCTGGGTACGCGGTGCCACGCGCATTACGCACAGTGGCAATGTGATCAATATTCACACCCAAGTAAATCTTATTCATGATTATTTCCTTCTAAACAATTCTCTGCTTTTTAGCGGCTTAGGGCCTAAGTATGGCTTAAGCGCAATGCGTGTAAACCGCTTCGCAGCCCGCAATTGGTCGCTGGTGTCAAATTGACGCGTCGCCAGCGCACGCAGATCGTGACCGGTAAACTGCCGCTGTTGGCTTTTCATCAGGGACGCGACAAACCCTTGTTGTTCGCGAAACAGATACGTCATGTTATCGTCAATCGGGTCACCACTGCCAGCGCAATGAAGAAAATCAACCCCATAGCCCAGCGCCTCGAGTAACGCGAGTTCAAAACGGCGCAGTGCCGGCTCGGGATTGTTATAGCGTGCTAGTTGCGTCAGTGCAGTGACATAATCGAGGAAGACCGTCGGGTACGGCGTTTGCGGCTCAAGGACGCGCATTAAAACTTCGTTGAGATAAAAGCCAGAATAGAGCGCATTGCCAGAAAGTGGTAACGCCAAACCGGTCGCTTCAGCGCTTCGTAAAGTACGCAATTCACCGCGACCGCCCCATTTTAGCAACAGCGGGGTGAAAGGTTGTAAGGCGCCTTTGAGTGCAGAGCGCTTACCGCGCGCGCCTTTAGCCAGCAAGCTAACTCGGCCCTCGCCTTCAGAGAACACATCAAGGATCAGGCTGGTTTCGCTATAGGGGCGTGAGTGAAGCACAAAACCGCGTTGAAAGCCGTCCACGCCGCCCCTCCTGTGTATGGCTACCGAGTGGGTAACTTAGAGATCGTCAATGTAGCCCAAGCTGCGCAGTGCACGTTCGTCATCTGCCCAACCGGATTTTACTTTGACCCAAAGCTCGAGGTAGACCTTGCGCTCAAACAGATCTTCCATATCGAGTCGGGCCTCACGGCCGATACGTTTGATTTTCTCGCCGCCTTTACCAATCACCATTTTCTTTTGGCCATGGCGCTCGACCAAAATCAGGCCATTGATATGAAAACCATCCGTTTCTGGATTGTAATCAAAGCGCTCGATTTCGACGGTCACCGAGTAAGGCAACTCTTCACCCGTGAAACGCATTAGCTTTTCACGAATGATTTCTGACGCCATAAAGCGTTGCGAGCGATCTGTCACATACTCTTCAGGGAAGTAGTACTCACACTCAGGTAAGGCATCGCGAACACGCTGCTCGACCACATCGATATTGGTACCGTGTTTCGCGGACACTGGGATCACATCAACAAACTCCATCTTTTCCGACAAGGTTTGTAGGTGCGGGAAGAGCTCAGTCTTTTCACGCACATTATCCACTTTGTTAACCAAGAGTACGGTTGGCAACCCTGAACGCGCCAGCTTGTTCAGAACCATTTCGTCATCTTTGGTCCAGTGGGTGCCATCCACCAAGAAAAGAACGAGCTCCACATCGGTCAACGAGCTGTTTGCCGCTCGGTTCATCAGGCGGTTGATCGCGCGCTTTTCTTCAATATGCAGCCCTGGTGTATCTACATAGACGGCTTGATAGTTATCACGGGTATCTACTCCCATGATACGGTGGCGCGTGGTTTGCGGTTTGCGTGATGTAATCGAGAGCTTTTGCCCAACGAGACGGTTGAGCAAGGTCGATTTGCCGACGTTTGGACGCCCGACAATAGCGATAAATCCGCAGTGCTGTGCTTGTGTCATTGTGCCAACTTCTGTAATGCTAACTCTGCAGCCGCTTGCTCTGCCTTGCGACGACTGCTGCCTTTACCTATCACAGAACGCTCCAGTCCTGCCACTTGACACTCCACCGTAAACTCTTGGTTGTGTGCCTCGCCACGTACTTTCATTACCGTGTAAGACGGTAAGGGTTTACGCTTGCCTTGTAGGTGCTCTTGCAAGCGGGTTTTGGGATCTTTTTGGCTGACGCCCGGCTCAATGGTATTTAAGCGTTGTTGATACCAATTGAGGATAATGCGTTGCACCGTATCAATATCACTATCCAAAAAGATAGCACCAATCAGCGCTTCTACCGCATCCGCCAAAATTGAGTCTCGGCGGTAGCCGCCACTTTTAAGTTCTCCTGGGCCAAGGCGCAGTACTTCGCCCAGTGAAAACTCACGGCCAATCTCAGCCAAGGTGTTACCGCGAACCAAGGTGGCACGCATACGGCTCATATCACCCTCGTCCACCTTAGGAAAGCGGTGGTAGAGATCGTCAGCAATCACAAAACTGAGAATCGAATCGCCCAGAAACTCCAAACGCTCATTGTGGGTGCCATTGGCGCTTCTGTGTGTCAGTGCAAGCTCAAGTAATGCCGCGGTATTGAATTGGTAGCCAATCTCACGCTGCAGTTTATCTGTTAGTGTTGTCATCATGTTCCAGGATTAATTAATACCACCAATACGGTTAAAGCGAACGCCTGTCGGCACCCAAGATGGTAGCCAGCTATCACTGTCGCGTTCGAACTCAAAGCTTACCCATATAGCTACCGCCTTACCGACCAAGTTGCGTTCAGGGACAAATCCCCAGAAACGGCTATCGGCACTGTTATCTCGGTTATCCCCCATCATGAAGTAGTGGCCTTCTGGCACCACCCAGCGGTTGACGCCCGGACGAGGCTGATACGCAGCCACGCGGTCATTGCGGGATGGGTTCACGAGGATCTGGTGTGCTTGCGCGCCCAAAGTTTCTTGCGCCTGAATCAAGTTCACACCGCCTTGGGAAAACTCGCTCGGCTCAATATTATCAATGGGCACAGGTTCGCATTGTGATTGCCCTTTTGGCTGGATACACAGTCGTTTTTCTTTGGTATAGACAATGGTATCGCCAGGCAATCCGATCGTTCGCTTGATGTAATCGATATTCGGTTGTGGTGGATACTTAAAGACCACGATATCACCGCGTTCCGGTTTGCCGGTTTCAACCAGCTCGGTATGAAACGCAGGATCACGCAGCCCATAGGCAAACTTTTCCACCAAAATAAAATCGCCAACCAGCAAGGTTGGCATCATGGATCCTGATGGAATTTGGAAAGGCTCATAAATAAAGGATCGCAAGACCAATACCACGGCAATGACCGGGAAAATCGATACCGCGTTCTCAATCCAGCTGGGCTGAGGCGCCACCTTGGCGACTTGTTCGCTATCGACATCGCTGTCAGACACATTGAGGGTTTTCGCGGCCGCTTGGCGACGTTGCGGCGCCCAACGGTACTTGTCTAACACCCAAATTATGCCGGTGACCACAGTCACCAGCACCAGTATCAAAGAAAATGTATTGGCCATACTTTAATCCGTTATTATTTGTCTTTGCCCACGTGCAAAATGGCCAAAAAGGCTTCTTGCGGCAGTTCGACGTTACCGATCTGCTTCATGCGCTTCTTACCTTCTTTYTGTTTTTGCAGTAGTTTTTTCTTACGACTCACGTCACCGCCATAACATTTAGCTGTAACGTTTTTACGTAATTGCTTCACGGTTGAGCGTGCAATGATGTGGTTACCAATCGCCGCCTGAATCGCAATATCAAATTGCTGACGTGGGATGAACTCTTTCATCTTCTCAACCAAATCACGGCCTCGAGGCTGGGCATTATCACGGTGAGTAATAATCGCCAAGGCATCAACACGGTCGCCGTTAAGAAGAATATCTACCCGCACCATGTCTGATACTTCATAGCGCTGGAAGTTGTAATCCAAAGAGGCGTAACCGCGGGACGTTGATTTAATCCGGTCGAAGAAGTCCAAGACCACTTCAGCCATTGGGATATCGTAGGTTAGCGCCACTTGGTTGCCGTGATACACCATATCTACTTGCATGCCGCGCTTCTCCACACATAAGGAGATGACGTTACCGACAAACTCACTTGGCACCAAGATGTTACAACGGGCAATCGGCTCACCGATGGTGTCGATATCGTTGATCGGCGGCAACTTCGCGGGGCTATCCACGTACACCACTTCTCCGTCGTTTTGTGTCACTTCGTACACAACCGTCGGGGCGGTGGTAATCAGGTCGAGGTTGTATTCACGCTCAAGACGCTCTTGGATGATTTCCATATGGAGCATGCCAAGGAAACCACAGCGGAAACCAAAGCCCAGTGCCGCTGAGCTTTCTGGCTCATAAAACAGTGAGGCGTCGTTTAAGCTCAGTTTACCTAGCGCATCGCGGAAGTTTTCATAATCATCCGAGGAGATCGGGAACAAACCGGCATACACCTGTGGCTTGACCTTTTGGAAACCTTCAATGCGCTTTTCACAGCCATTTTTTGCATGGGTAATGGTGTCACCCACTGGGGCGCCAAGAATGTCTTTAATGCCACAGATCACCCAGCCCACTTCACCCGTTTTCAGCCCTTGGAGCTCTTTGCGTTTCGGCGTGAAAATGCCGATGCTATCAATGTTCCACTCTTGGCCGGTGCTCATGATTTTGACTTTATCGCCTTTTTTGAGCTCACCTTCACGGATACGCACCAATGACACCACCCCTAGGTAGTTATCAAACCAAGAGTCAATGATCAGGGCTTGCGTGGGAGCATTCGGATCGCCTTCTGGTGGCGGGATAAGACGTACAATATCTTCCAGTACATCATCCACGCCCACGCCGGTTTTCGCCGAACAGCGGGTAGCATCAATGGCTTCAATACCCACGATGTCTTCAATTTCTTGCGCGACGCGATCAGGGTCGGCAGCCGGAAGGTCGATTTTGTTCAGAACAGGCACGACTTCCAAGTCCATTTCAATCGCGGTGTAGCAGTTTGCTAGGGTCTGAGCTTCCACGCCCTGTCCAGCATCTACCACCAGCAAAGCACCTTCACACGCTTTCAGTGAGCGTGACACCTCATAAGAGAAGTCGACGTGTCCTGGCGTATCGATGAAGTTAAGCTGATACTCATTGCCGTCTTTGGCTYTATAGTTCAGTGTCACACTCTGTGCTTTGATGGTGATACCGCGCTCGCGCTCTAAGTCCATAGAGTCGAGGACCTGAGAAGCCATTTCCCGGTCAGTAAGGCCCCCACATACTTGAATGAGTCGATCGGAAAGGGTCGACTTACCGTGGTCAATGTGGGCGATGATCGAAAAGTTACGAATATGCTTCATGTGTTAGTGTGACTTACTCGTTATCTATAAGAATGGGATCCTAGGATCAGGTGGGGCGGATTCTACCGAAAATAGTGGCTAGTCGCTATCCTGACGTGCTGCATTTATCACCGCGAGCTCGGAAACTGGCTCTCCCATCACGCGTAATAACTGGGGCTGCTGTTGCTCAGGCGTCCCTACCCGTGCCGCCAAATAGCGCGCAATCAGTACACCGAGTGCGCCAAAACCAACACTGGTGGCAATCACGCCAGCCTCGCCGCCACTGGCAAGCTCGGTAAACACAAACTGACCAAGCAGTGCGCCTACCATCAACATCACCAGCGGCACCAGATACACAATCAACGCGGAACGCACCAAGGTGGCTTCCGCGAGACCAATTTCAACCAAGGTCCCGACCGGTAATGCTTTGGGGGCACGCACTTTGACATGATTGACCTTACCGGGCAACGCTTTAGACACGATACCGGTGCCACACTGACTTTGTGATTGGCAACTGCCACAGCTGGTTTGTTGCTGACACGCCAGTGCCAGCCAGCCATCTTGATATCCAGTCACTTCCGCGAGCGCTTTAATCATTGTTCAACCTGTTGCGATGCTTTTTCTCCATTATCGGTGATACGCACCGAATTAGCGACACGTTTAGCGGTTTCAGGCGGAATATCACCCACCACGGTAATCTCTGCGTTTCCGCTAATCACACTGTGCAACGTCCGGCGCCCCTGACGAACAATTTGCTCACGTACCGAGACATCGTCCGCTTTGGCCAAATAAACCGAAAAACTGAACAGACCGTCACTAAACATTTGGCTCTCAACCGCACGCTTGGTCATCATTAAGCGATGGCGATTGCTGTACACAGGCTCAAAACCATCCGGCAATTGGGTGACTTGCCAATCTAATGATGAGTGGTTAGTGGCAGGCAGTTTGAGTACAGGTGGGAGCGTGAGTTCTGCCAGTTGCTGCATTGCTTCGCTAATGCGCGGCGTGACCACAAGCGACAATGCGCGATATTGCTCCAGCGGGTCACCATCTCGGTCCAATAAATCCGCGCGGACCGGGAGCTTACTCTCTTCATCTATCCACAACAGATACGAGTAACGCTCACCATCTTTTGGGGTGATTCGCACCACTTGGCAAGCCATACCCGCTTCACGAGATTCACCCATTGAGACAAAGTCATACTGACGTGCAAGGACATCAATATCGGTTTGAATCAAGGTGGGAAGTAGCGCAACGATATGATCGCTGGCGATGGTAAAGGGGTCATACCCCGGCTCAAAGTAGCTCACTTCATCGCCGCGACGGATCACTTCGCGCGGCGGTCCGCTGAGGTACATTAAGTGCCCGAATGCATGCTCACCCACGCGCGCATGACGAAAGCGCATCGGCTCTAAACTATTTTTGCCGACCATGATGTAGGACACTTCATAGTCTAATGTGTCGCTTGCGACGTCCATTTGATGTAACAAAGCCTCGGCAGAAGGTTCGGCCGAGGCTTGCGCAGACATCAAACCGACCAGCGCAAGCGCACCGATCAGAGTTTTTTTCATTGATTTGTACTGCTCATCGACGGTGCCGGTGTCTGATTCTCAGACAGCCTATCTTTATTCAAACGAAGCTGCAATTCGTAGTCTTTCAACATCGCATTAATCCGGCGACGTTGCTCCATCAACTGCGCTTCAGTGGGCGTTGAGCGAAAATCGTCTCGGCTCAGACTCACCGGTTCTGCGGCACCCGAAAAAGGAATGGTCTCTAGTACCGGTGGCTGCGTGGCGGTACTCGCTACCGGTGATGTGCTCTCCGGCTGGTTATACTGCTGCACACCGACAATCACGGCCAATGACACACAGGCGGCCATCCCCACTTGAGTGACTTGTTGAAGCCAGTTGGGCAAGTGACGACGGGCTTTTTCTGGCGTCGGCTGCGCTTCATGCATAGGTACCACATCACTATCGTGATGATGAACAGGGGTATGCGCTGGCTCCTTGTCTAACGCAGACGCCACCGCCCCAGCAATGTCCCACTGTGCGGCACTTGGGGTTTCGCCTCGCATTACGTCACGGAGGGTCCCGAAACTTTCCCATGTTTGCAGCGCGTCATTATCGTGCTCGAGTTGGTGGATCACTGCGTTATCCACGACCTCACCATCTAACAACGCTGAAATTTGTTCTCTATCCGTCATTCATGTCACCGTCATGCAGCCAGCAAAACACGTTACCGTTTCATCAGTGGTCGGATGCGCTTCTCCACCGCTTCTCGAGCGCGGAAAATACGAGACCGTACCGTACCGACTGGACAATCCATTACCTGTGCAATTTCTTCGTAGCTGAGTCCATCGAGCTCACGCAACGTAATTGCGGTTTTTAAGTCATCAGGCAGTGATTCGATCGTCGAAAAAACTACCTGCTTCAGTTCCTCTGACAACATCAAGTTCTCAGGGTTCGAAATTTCTTTTAGTGATCCGCCGCTTTCAAAATTCTCTGCGTCTTCTGCGTCTATATCACTGCCGGGTGGACGACGCCCTTGCGCCACCAAATGGTTCTTTGCTGTGTTCACCGCAATGCGATACAGCCAAGTATAAAACGCACTCTCACCACGAAACCCCGGTAAGGCACGATAGGCTTTAATGAACGCCTCTTGTGCGATGTCCGGAATATCGCCACTGTGTTTTCCCACGTAGCGGGCAATAAGGTTGCACACCTTATTTTGATATTTGACGACTAACAGGTTGAATGCTTGCTTGTCACCATTCTGTACACGTTCTATTAGAACCTGATCGGTTAGCTGCTCGCTCATTCGAGCGTTTACTCCTTGGTTGTTCTTTCCGCCCGATTATCGAAATTCTGTGCCCGACGTTGTCAGAACGCGGTTAAACCCTCTTGCGAGCATTCGCACATACTACGACGAAGTGGCTGGGGAAAAGTTCCTCACCATATTGGTTTTATTTTGGGTGTCATCACATTACTGTGACGGGATGGCTAAATTATGACAACCTAGCCCGCCTATATTGTCGCCCGAAGGATAGCATGGTTGCAAACTTTCCCCCTCCGTTCACTGTGATTTGATCCAAGTGCGCGCAGGCGTGACAAATTGGTGTAACATGGGCCGCGTAGAAAGAGGACCAGGGATCATGACGACCACAACTCAGGAACATCAATGTGATGTGCTGGTTATCGGCAGCGGTGCCGCCGGCCTATCATTGGCGCTACGTTTGGCGCCCACACATAAAGTGATTGTACTTAGCAAAGGCCCATTAAGCGAAGGAGCCACCTTATACGCGCAAGGTGGTATTGCCGCGGTTTTTGATGAGCAGGACTCTGTCGAGTCACACGTTGAAGACACACAAATTGCAGGCGCTGGCATTTGTGATACGCAAGTTGTCGACTTTATCGCTCGAAATGCGAAAGATTGCGTACAATGGCTGATCGATGGCGGCGTGCCTTTCGATCAAGAAGATACTGAGAGTGACACGCCGAAATATCACCTCACCCGCGAAGGTGGACATAGTCACCGCCGCATTCTTCATGCTGCGGATGCCACCGGCATGGCCGTGCAAACCTCACTGCAAGATAATGTACGCAACCACCCCAATATTACCTTGCTCGAACGCCACAATGCGCTCGACATTATTACGCGTAAAAAAATCGGCCTTGGTGGTCCCAATCATGTGTTAGGTGCCTATGTCTGGAACCGCGACCGCGAAGTGGTCGACACGGTACGGACCAATTTTGTAGTGCTGGCGACCGGTGGTGCATCCAAGGTGTACCAGTATACCTCGAACCCAGATGTGTCATCTGGTGACGGCATCGCTATGGCTTGGCGTGCGGGCTGTCGGGTCGCTAATTTGGAATTTAATCAATTCCACCCAACCTGTTTGTATCATCCTGATGCCCGTAACTTTTTGCTTACCGAAGCATTACGTGGTGAAGGCGCCCATCTCAAACGCCCAGATGGGACACGATTCATGTCAGAGTTTGATGCGCGTGGCGAGCTAGCCCCACGTGATGTCGTTGCGCGCGCCATTGACTATGAGATGAAGCGCCTCGGGGCTGATTGCATGTACTTAGATATCAGTCATAAAGATCCTGACTTTATCACCAAGCACTTCCCGACCATTTACGAGAAGCTGCAGACCTATGGGTTTGATCTCACCAAGGACGCGATTCCGATTGTACCGGCCGCTCACTATACCTGTGGCGGTGTGATTGTTGACCAAAACGGCAATACCGATTTACCGGGCCTCTATGCAATCGGCGAAGTGAGCTATACCGGCTTGCACGGCGCCAACCGGATGGCGTCTAATTCGCTTCTGGAGTGTGTGGTTTACGCGTGGTCTGCCGCTGAACATATCAAAGCGCACCAAGACCATGTTGAGCCGCTTGCGCCGCTCCCTGCTTGGGATGAGAGCCAAGTAATTTGCTCCGATGAAGAAGTGGTTATCCAGCACAACTGGCACGAGCTGCGTTTGTTCATGTGGGATTATATGGGGATTGTTCGCTCCACCAAGCGTCTGGAGCGCGCACTGCGTCGTATTGAACTGCTCAAGCAAGAAACTCACGAGTACTACGCCAATTTCCGCGTGTCGAATAACTTGCTAGAGCTTCGCAACTTGTTACAAGTGGCGGAACTGATGGTGCGATGTGCCATGCAGCGTAAGGAGAGCCGAGGGCTGCACTACACAATTGATTATCCAGAGCAATTACCCGACTCTGGGCCAACCATTTTGGTGCCCGATCAACCTTGCTAACCATGTGACGGTAATAATAAAGGCCAGCAAACGCTGGCCTTTTCTCATTGAACGAAACAGCACTCAATCCACTGCATTGTTTGCTCAGCTTTTAAACTGGCTCACTGCGCGTTCTAGGTTCGCCGCCTCTTCCGCCACCTGATGGGCTGCATCACGATTTTGCTGGGCGCGATCGGTACTGGTTTGAGCAATATCCTGAATGGTATGCACGTTTTGGTTCACTTCTTTGGCAACCGAACTTTGCTCTTCAATGGCGGTCGCGATCTGGGTGGTCATGTCCATGATATGTTGCATATCAGCCATGATTTGCGCCAACTCTTGGGAAGCCGCCTCCACTTTAGACACCGACGTTTGCCCATCTTCGCGGCTTTGCTCCATACGCTCCGCGACCGACTGGGTTTGATCCTGCAACGAGCCAATAATACCGGCGATTTCATCGGTCGATTCTCGCGTACGGGTCGCCAGCTGACGTACCTCATCGGCAACCACCGCAAAACCACGTCCTTGTTCACCGGCTCGAGCCGCTTCAATCGCCGCGTTCAGGGCCAGCAAGTTCGTTTGCTCGGAAATATCTTTGATGACATCAAGCACTGACCCAATTGTGTCGGACAGTTTACTCAGCTCCAACACTTCATGGCTGGTATTGCTGAGCGTTTCAGACAAAGTCATGATCATGGTGCGGGTATCATCCACCACTTGCTGACCATTTTGCGCGCGTCCCAAACTGGTACGGGCGTTTTCGGCGGCTTGATCGGTATTACTGGCAATATCACGAATGGTGCTTTCCATCTCGTTCATCGCGGTTGCAGCGTGGGTAGTTTCATCTAACTGGGTGGTCAGTGCAGAGCTGGTTTGATGACTACGCGATTCGACTTGCTCGGCACTTTGATGCAACGCTTGCACCGCAGAGCGCACATCCGTCACCATGGTTTGGATGCCAGCCAGCATCTGATTAACATCTTTGGCCATCGCCGCAATTTCATCACGACCCGCCTCATCGGCCCGCAACGTCAAATCTTTTTGTTGCGTGATCTGGCTCATTTTCTCACTAAAGCTATAAATGCGGCGCTGAATCCCTCGATTCATCCACAAAGAAACCACCGTCATTATCAACGCTAAAATGATTACGATAGAGCCTGTTAACATCACAGTATCGCGTAACGCTTTATCAATAGCACTTTGGTATGACTCACTTAGGGTTTCAAACATCTCTTCAACTTGGTGGGTCTTGCCACGGATATTGCCCAGCAGGCCTTGGTCATGCGCCAATCCCAGTTGCTCTTTTTGCGTTACCACCGCCTTTACTGTCGAATGGTGCGCTTGGAATAACGCTAACAAATCGCCTTTTAGGTAGGCAGTCAGCTCGTTCATTTGCCGTTGATATTGCTCGATGTGACTTATATTGCTGCTATTAACGAACAGCTTCGCCTCCGCCACCAACAGTCGGGCGCTGCTTTCCAGCACAATATCGTTTTGGGTCGCCGCAACCAGCTTCTCACTGGCTTGTTGCATATCACCACGCAAACCTTGTCCGGCCTCTAGGCCGAGACGTTGATAGCCCGCGCCAAGATCACGAAACCCCTGCGCGTAGCCTTGCATCGCTGTCGACACTTGACCAATAATTTGCGTATCGAGGCCAAGCGCTTGGCTTTCCGTGCGCAATTCACCGAGCAGGCTATTGAAGGCATCAACATTATTATCAAATCGGGAGAGATATTTGGGATCCATGCGGGCAAGAAAATCTTTTTCATTACGTCGCAAATTAAGCAGAATCACTTCAAGGTCAGACACTGTGGTTAACTGACGGTGCATGTTGCCAAGCTTGCTCTCCACTTTCCATGCCACACCCGCCACGGCCAACAGGGCTACCACCGACATCGCGGTTAGCAGCAATAGTTTTTGCTTTATATTCATAGTCACCCTACAACCAAACTCAGAGTTTCAATAGCCCTACACATTGTGTGCACCTTTTACTATCGGCCAAGTTGGGTAAAAGTAAAGCGGCGTAACACCTCGTCACAATAATGTCACAAACCATCTCCAAGCGCCGTACAGCAGTGACGATAAATTAGACGAAAGTGATAGTCTGGCATCCCGCGTCGCCACAAAAAGATCCGCGACTCCCCTTGTGCATTCTCGAGGACAACCAACCAAGGCGTCGCCCAGACACAGGACATTTTCCCTTTCGGTTGGGTATTCATCTGAACATAAAAATGGCGATCAATGGATAAGGTGCCTTGGCTAGCCAGTAACTGGTGGTAGAACCTTTGACCATCGCGGATCACGTAAATAATCGCAAGGGCGCGGGCACTCAAAGGAAGGGCAAGGTGAAAAGTGATCAGCCATGCCGCTATCACGCCGAACAGGATCAGGCTAATAGCGACATAGCGAGGACAGCGGAGCTGACTATGTACGAAGCTTGCTTCGGTTATGGGCAACGATCTTATCAACGATAGATTTCATCTTAGGATCGTCAGGTTTACCATGCCCCATCAGCCACGCAAACAAATCAGGGTCGTCACTTTCCAAAAATGCGATGAAGTCTTGCTTGTCACTGTCACTCAAGGTGTCATAGCAAGCTTCAAAGAAAGGCATAATGATTACATCAAGCTCCAACATGCCACGGCGGCATGCCCAACGGATCCGTGGTTTATCGTCGGTATTTACCATGTTTACCTCAATCACTGATGTCAGTGGATGCATAGTATCAGCGCCAACGGAGGGCGACTACTTTTCCTCTCAACTCGGCGATGAAGATGAGAGCTATCCCCTGATGTTTATCAATTCAACGTCGCTTGCCATCAATACCCTTACAATACAAAGGCTGACAAGCTGACAACGCACGATTAGTATACGTGTCATACTCTGTGTTTTTCTCAACTGCGAGCGTGATTTCTATGAGCGAATGGTATCAAACAGTCGCCTTTACCCCAGCCGAGCGCAATGCAAATAGCCCACTGCCTGATTTGGCCTTGGTCGCATTAGATAACTGGTCATTGACGCAAGTGACCGGCGACGACACTCAAAGCTATCTGCAAGGCCAATTGACCTGCGATCTGAGCCAACTCGACAAACATCAATCGACCCTCGCGGCTCATTGCGATCCCAAAGGCAAAGTATGGTCGGTATTACGGCTTTTCCATCACGGCGACGGTCTGGCCATGGTGCAGCCAATGTCGATTGCACAAACGCAACTCACTGAGATAAAAAAATACGCCATCTTCTCGAAAATCGACTTTCAGCCTAGTGAAGATGTATTACTCGGTGTCGTCGGCCAACAAGCAGAACAAGTGATCGAAAAACATTTCGGCGCTCAAGGTGACGTGCGCCACAGCGAGCACGGCACAGCGGTGATGATCGAGCCAACCCGCTGGTTGCTTGCCATCACGCCTTCTGCGGCGGATCAACTGGTTGCAGCCTATCAGGAAAGTGCCTTATTGGTTGACAGCACGCTATGGGAGCAATGCGACGTTGATGCTGCCTTGCCGCGCATTGAAGACGCCACCAAAAGCGAGTTTATTCCACAATCCCTCAATCTGCAGGTACTGGATGCGATCAGCTTTACCAAAGGCTGTTATACCGGTCAGGAAACGGTCGCACGCGCGAAGTACCGTGGCATCAATAAACGCGCCATGTATAAATTGGTAGGACAGGCCGATAAGGCCCCTAAGCCGGGAGATAAAGTGGAGCGTGCGGTAGGGGATAATTGGCGAGCAGGCGGCACCGTCATTGCTGGCGCTACCTACTCAGATGGTCATGCAGCCGCCTTAGTGGTTTTACCCAATAACTTGGACGACGACACCGCCTTTCGATTCGGGGATGCACCCGACGCCATTTGGCAGCGCGTCGCACTCCCGTATTCACTCGAAGAGGAAAAATAACCCTTGGTCGCTTCTCCTGCCTCTATGCCACTGCACACCGCCGTCACTGCCACGCTGGATATGGCAGGGGTGGCTTATGAGGTGCTGTGGCAATCGCAAGCTACCCAATCCATCACTGACACAGCGGCAGCGCGCGGGATCTTACCGGCGCGTATGCTAAAAACGCTGCTTTTACGTGATATGGGTAACCAATACGCATTAGCCTGTGTGCCCGGTGATTGTCAGGTCGACCCACGGCGCGTGCGCGAGCAGTTAGCATGTCGGCGAATGACACTGGCTGACGCAGATAAGGTACGCGCAATGACAGGATATACGCTTGGCACAGTCGCGCCCTTAGGGTTACCTCGGCCACTGCCAATTGTATTTGAAGAGCGTATTTTCGACCACGATAGTGTCACGATCAGCAGTGGTGATCCGCACGCTGGGCTGTGGGTGAAAGTGGCGGATCTAGTGACACTGTGCCAGCCGCTACGCGCCGCCATTTGTCGTGACGATACCCCCTAGGAGTCAAAGCTAAGGATGGCGCAAAAACAGTGGCGTAAATACGACCTCAACCTACTCGTAACCTTTATCACCTTAATGGAAACGCGCAGCGTCACCCGCGCAGCTGAACGTTTGGCCTTAGGGCAATCGGCCATGAGCCATAGCCTGTCGCGTTTGCGTGCGATGCTTGATGATCCCTTATTTGAGCGCCGCGGCCATCAAATGGTCCCCACTGCCCGCGCGATAGATATCGCGCCTAAGATTCAGGCATTACTCGATACGCTCGCCAGCGAGGTGTTGGTGCCACCTTACTTTGATCCCCAACACTATGATGGACAAGTGCGCATCGGGCTCACGGACTATGCGGAGCTGATTTTTGCCCCCGCCTTATTTGATAGCTTTACGACTCACCTGCCTCACGCCCAATTGAGCCTTCGTCCTGTCGACAAGAAAAGTTGTCAGCAGGCGCTTGATAACGATGAGGTCGATGTCGTGATTGGTGTGCTTCCAGAGGGGATGGAAAACATGGCCAGTCAGCTCTTGTATCACGAACAGCACGTCTGTCTGTTTGATCCCAAAAGCACAGGGCTGCAAGCCCCCATTAGTTTGGCCGATTTTGTCGCAACGCCACACGCGCTGGTTTCCACCCAAGGTCAGTTAACGAGCCCTATCGACCAAACCCTGACCAAGTTAGGTTATCACCGTCACGTGGTGATGGGATCGCAGCGATTTCTCACCGTGAGGCAATTGCTAAAACAGCGCCAATTACTTTGCACAGTCCCGGAACTAATGGCACGTATCGATAATTTCGATGATACCGACACCCTTGCTCTGAGCGCACCTCCCATTGATGTGCCAGGGTTTGACATCCATCTGGCATGGCGACAACAAATCAGTGCCCACCCACGTACTCAGTGGCTCATTGCCCACATCACCGAAACCGTTTTAACCCGAGTCGATGCCCTAAAAGCCGATCCAATCTACGATGGAAAGGAGTAAGCGATGCCGTTTTTACCTTTAACCGATGTGAACATCAATGACGTTGCTGAACTGGTCCGCGAAACTTTTACTCACAGCGAAGGCCCTGAGGAAGGGAACCTCATTGGACGACTGATTCATCAGCTGCACGACACCACACCTGAGGGTGAGTGGCTTGGGTTTGTCGCCATCGATAACTCTGTGCTGGCCGGGGCGGTCTTTTTTTCTCGGTTAAGCTATCCAACCATGCCCGAGGCGGCACTGCTTTCGCCGATGGCCGTCCACCCAAGCTATCAAAAACAAGGGCTTGGACAGTCTTTGATCCAGCATGGTCTGACCGTATTAAAAACGCAGGGATATCAGTTGGTAATGACCTATGGCGATCCGGCTTTTTACGGTCGCGTGGGATTTACGCCAACCACCCCAGATACCATTCAACCACCGCATCATCTGAGCTACCCACATGGATGGCTAGCGCAATCATTAACCGATGCACCATTAACCGCTCTGAGGGGAAAACCCAGTTGCGTGCCCGCATTTAACTGTGCAGATTTGTGGTAAGGGTCCCAAACTGAAGATGTACGATGAAGCTGTCATCCTCTCGCCATAAACCCTTTACACAATCTGCACCGTTGTAAGTCGCTATTTCTCGACATCACAACTATGGTTACCACCTAGAATAGGGTTACCACGTCAGAGCCACCATGCAAAGTGGTCAGGACTCAAGGTTTATTTCATTATCCAAGAAGGGTTTATGCGCGTTTTTAATCGCTATGTGCCAAGGTTGGTCGCAAAACATGTGGCGCGACTTTTTTCAGGTCGACTTTATATTGCCGGACGAGGACGCTTTGATTTCGAAAACGGTTGGCTAAAAGCGCCTCAAGACGCCACCATCACGCACTATCAAACCGTCAAAGAAGTTAATGCGGTGATACGAGAGACCTATCAGCAAGCGATGTGTGATGAGACTCAGCCTCACACGGTCAATACACGCCGCTGATTCACGTTCAGGACGAGCTTAAATCAATAGGCCCCGCCAAAAGGCAGGGCCTGACGATGACGCAAAGACAGCCAACCTTATTCGTCGTCGTCTTCTTCCCCTAAGGTTTCTTCGTAGCTTTGCGCATCCAAGAGATCATCAATTTCAGACTCATCGGTGGCGCGAATTTGGAATAACCAGCCATCACCATAAGGGTCGCTATTCACCAATTCCGGAGAACCGTCCAGCTCTTCATTCACCGCAACCACTTCCCCAGAAATAGGCGCATAAATATCAGAGGCGGCTTTGACAGACTCTGCCACGGCACAATCGTCTCCCGCATCAAAACTGTCGCCCTCGTCGGGCAAATCAATAAATACCATATCCCCTAATAGGGCTTGCGCATGATCCGAGATACCAATGGTAAACAAGCCATCGCCTTCTGGGCGCACCCACTCATGCGTTGAAGTAAATTTTAATTCTGATGGGATATCACTCATAGTTTTGTTCCTTGTTGCACCCAGTGACACATCGTCGTTTCAACAGACTTCGTGGTTCACTAATACTTGGTTGATTAACTACACAACAACTAGCACACAGATATCGATTCGCCAATAATCTCAGCTAGACGATTCAGAAAATGTTGTACAGGCGAGCTTGGGTAGCTCGCCACTTAGCCCTAGCGCCCGTTTAATAAATGGCAGTTTAGCGCCCGGCAAATGATTCACAGCCTGCATGCCGACACCACGGATCAATTTTTTGATCGGATGAGCGCCGTCAAACAAACTTCTAAAGCCTTGCATGGCGGCGATCATTTGCGCCGCTTCTGCTTTTCGCCAGCGTTCATAACTGCGCAGTGACGCATGCAGGCCAATGTCTTTTTCTTGCTCAGCAAGGTGTATGAGTGTTTCGGCAAGCGCTGCGGCATCTAGTAACCCTAAATTCACCCCTTGGCCGGCCAGTGGATGAATGGTGTGCGCCGCATCCCCCACCAAGGCCACACGGTCAGCGGCAAATTGCTGTGCATAACGCATGGTTAATGGATAACTGGCGCGCGGCCCCACGGCTTCGCAAAGCCCAAGGGTCACATCAAATTGTGCCGTTAAGGCCTGATTAAATGCCGCGTCGTCCATATCCGTATAGTGCTGCGCCAAGCACGGCGACACCGACCATACAATCGAGCAAAGGTACGGATCGCTAAGCGGTAAAAAAGCCAGTGGGCCATCCGGCGTGAAGATTTGCCGTGCAACGCCCTGATGAGCAACCTCAGTGCGAACCGTCGCAACAACCGCGTGATGCCCGTAGTCGCGTTGCACCAAAGGTAAACTGGCTTGGCCTCGCACCCAAGAGCGCGCACCATCTGCCCCCACCACCAATTTAGTGGTCACGCCGCCACCAGAGGCAAGCTGTAGCCAGGTTTCTCGCTCACCCATCATCATCGATTGACACTGCTCAGGCATCAGCAGCGTCACATTACTTTGCTGTTTGATTTTATCGAGGAGCGCCAACTGAATGACACGGTTTTCAACAATATGGCCCAGATCACGCTGGCCCAGACTTTGTGCATCAAACGCTATCTCGGCAAAACTGTCTTGCTCCCAAACGTGCATAGCTTGATAACTTGCGAGGCGGCGAGATTCAATGCCCGACCAAGCCCCCACGCCTCGCAATATGCGTTCACTGGCGCGGCTTAAGGCTGACACACGGTTATCCGGGATGGTATCCAAGCTGGGCTCAGGGGTTTTCCCTTCAATAACCACCACACGTAAAGCGCTGTGCTCCAACGCTGCCGCCAAGGTGAGCCCCACCATGCCGCCGCCAATGATGGCAATATCTGCATTGATCATCTTCATGTGCGCGCTACCCATCCTATGGTGCGTTGAATAAGAGGTTGTTTAAGACTCGGTAGAGCTGACATCAACCCCAGTCCGAGATTACGAGTGGCCGATAACACCGCATTTTGGTTAGAGAACAGGTGCACTAATCCGGATGTGGTGGCGATGGTAGTCTCTCGGTCCGCTTCTCTACGTTGCGCGTAGCGAGTTAAGACTGGCATTGCCCCCAGATCCTCGCCGTGTGCTGACGCTGCCGTCAGAACCTCGGCTAGCGTGATCACATCTCGTAGACCGAGATTAAACCCTTGCCCCGCGATCGGATGGAGGCTTTGTGCCGCATTGCCGACCACAGCCACACGGTGGCTGACTGGACTCACCACTTGATTAAGCACCAACGGATAGGCATGCCGAGTGCCAACATGAAGGAGTTTACCCAAGCGCCATCCAAAGGCAGTCTGCAAACCGTCCAAGAAGGTCGCCTCGTCGCACGAGAGCCAATGGTCGACCTCATCCGGTGACACACACCAGACCACTGAGCACCGCCCCTGCGACATCGGCAGTAACGCCACCGGCCCTGTGCGAGTAAAGCGTTCAAATGCCACCCCTTGATGCGGCAGCGCGGTACTCACGTTGGCAATGATCGCCACCTGATGGAAATCGTGCTGCTGACGCGCGATCTTCAGCTGTTGACAGCATGGCGAGCGTCCGCCATCGGCAGCCACCAGCAATTTTGCCTGCAAGGTCTCTCCTTGCTTGAGCTCAACGGTTACCGACGCTTGCTCTCTATGGATATGTTCGACGTAATCGGGACAATAAAGATCAATGGCGCTGCGATGACTGAGCTGCTGATGAAAGACACGGCCAGCATCCGCAAGCTCAATCACTTGCCCCAAATAAGGAACACCTTGAGCGTTCGCATCAATCTGTGTCTGCCCCGCATGGCCGCGGTCCGAGACATGGATATGCTGAATCGGGGTGCCAAATGGGGCTAACGCCGACCATAACCCCAGCGATTCCAGTGCAGCACAGCTTCCCTGTGCCAAGGCAATACTGCGTGCATCATACCCAGGGTGATTGGCATGATCAGGCAACATCGCCTCAACCACGGCAATACGCAGCTGACCGCCACTTAATGTATCCAGCGCAAGTGCGGCCGTGGCACCGGCCATCGCGCCACCGGCAATGATTATATCGTAGGCTTTCATCCCACCTGTCCCTAATCCCATACTGTATGGGGTCATCGCACGTCAGCGATGTTGATTCATTGATTAATGGAGTGTCTTTGGAGTCTCATCCGCATCCGGACGCGCACCCAATTCAGCATGCACTACCATGCAGCACACACGAACATGCTCGCAAACTTGCTCAAGCAGCTCCGCTTGTTCTTGCATATCACCGTCTTCGTCAATGCCAAGCTGGGCAATGGCTTTAAGGTCGCTCAGCGCCTCGGTGACGTCATTGGAGAGTTGACGGCCTTGTTTACCGATCAGCCCCACCCCAGCTAAAAACGCATTGATCCATTCGACAAGGGCTTCTGCTCGAACGACTACGCCAACCTGCTCGTCGTCAGGGGCATAGATATCGAGATCTAAGTCGTCCCCGGTCAATTGTGTTTTCAGCTGGTGATAGCTTTGCATGGCGAGGGTTTTCGCCTCAGTCGGCCATCCCATACCTTGGTTGGTATAGTCGTAAAGCATGGTGAGCCAGCCCCTATCTTCCAGCGCCATACCCCCACTTAACATACCGGCGATTAAGCCATGCATTTCGGCGGGTGTGACGGCAAGGCTATCTGCCGATAAAGTCGTCGCGGCTTGCGCATAAAGAGGTAAACGGGTATCAGTCACAATCTTGCCCTTGGTCGTGCATGTTATAAAACCCACAGTCTACCATTTCACACCGCGTGGCTGAATCGCTCCCGTATCAAAAGCACGCAAACACACTTTGATACCTCTTCCGATACGAAGGCACGGATAAAATCGTTTCATCGTGGCTGGCAGTGTAAATCGACGCGCTACGCAACGGGCATGACAAAGATCAATTCATACTCGGCTTGGCAACTGGCCATAATAAACTGCGGCTTAGCTCTCACCTGCCAACCTGTCAGGGCATGCATCACCCGTTTCCATGTCTAAATTGACAGCAGATACACAGCTTAAGTATTTCAAAGTGGTGTATCACTAAAAATAATTGCTAGAATAGCGGGCATTGTTACTGTGTCGTTGGCCCAAGAAGAAGAGGCCGCACGAGGAGCCAGCCAACCATTATGAGCACACAACCGGTTGAAATTAAGATCCTTGATCGCTTTGTTCGGGTCAATTGTCCACCAGGACAAGAACAAGCGCTTAAAGAAGCAGCAAGTGAGTTCGATCAACGGTTGCAACAACTGGCTGRGCGCACTAAAGTAACCAACACAGAGCAGTTAATTGCCATTGCTGCTTTGAATGTTTGCCACGAGCTAAATGAAGCTAAGCAATCATTGGTCGACGTCCAAGATCAGGTTAAGCAACGGAGCGCCCTGATGGCGTCAAAGTTGGACACAGCAATGGCCACGCAAGGACCGCGTAAGTAACCCGAATTCCCTGGGGTGTTTGTCAGCGGATCTACGTCCCTGAGCCGATAAGCAAACCTAAGGGTGTGTTGTTACAAGCTACTGAGCAAGCTCGGCACGTACCGAGAAGCCTACGGTTTGTACTGCCCGCCCGCCTTGAACCAGCGGGTTCAAGGGCCTTCGATCCCGACGGCATCCCGGGGCCCTCTTCCAGACAGGCTAGCATCAAGGACAGTTATGCAGCCCAGACAGCAAATACGTCAACAAGTCCGACACGCCCGCCGGCAACTGAGCGCTGAACAGCAAGAGCGCGCCGCCCACGCGGTCATGACACGCTTTATGGCCTTGCCGTCTGTGATCGCCTCTCAGCATATTGCCTTATATTTATCGTTTGATGGTGAGCTTGATACCGCGCCGTTGATTAATGCCTGCTGGCAGGCCGGAAAGTCTGTCTATCTCCCTGTTGTTCATCCATTCAGTCAGGGCCACTTACTGTTTTTACATTACACCCCGACCACCCCGATGCAGTCGAACCGCTACGGGATCGCCGAGCCCAAACTGGATATTCGCTACCTCTTACCCACCCACCAATTGGAGGTGATTGCCACACCCTTGGTTGCCTTTGACGATCGCGGTCAACGGCTGGGCATGGGCGGTGGCTACTATGATCGTACCTTGGCGCTCTGTGCACACCCAAGTGCTACGGCGGTCGGCCTTGCTCATGACTGTCAGCATTGGGGCCAATTACCCACCGAGCAATGGGACATGCCCCTTCCCCACATATTAACGCCCAGTCACCATTGGCACTGGTCAGCCACGAATTCGCGACCTCTATCCTGACGGCGTCGACGCGCTTCGCTATAATCGCCGCCAACCCCCCCATTAGGAGTGATCATGAACCAAGACAATAAAAAAAGAGCAGCGGGCGAAGCGGCGGTGGAATATGTCAAACCCGGCAGCATTGTTGGCGTAGGGACAGGCTCGACCGTCAACTACTTCATCGATGCCCTTGAGCCGATTAAATCGCAAATTAAAGGCGCTGTTTCCAGTTCAGAAGCATCCACCGAGCGTTTGAAAGCACTGGGCATTGAGGTGTTTGATGCGAACGACGTCGCAAGTCTTGATGTATACGTGGATGGCGCAGATGAAATCAACGCGCGCAAGCATATGATTAAAGGCGGAGGCGCGGCCCTCACCCGTGAAAAGATTGTCGCGGCGATCGCAGACAAATTCATCTGCATTATCGATGACACCAAACACGTTGATGTTCTTGGCGAGTTTCCACTTCCTGTGGAAGTGATCCCGATGGCACGCTCTTATGTGGCTCGCGAGTTGGTCAAACTCGGGGGCGATCCTTGCTATCGTCAAGGGGTAGTGACCGATAACGGCAACGTGATCTTGGATGTGCACAATATGAAAATCCAAGATCCAAAAGCGCTCGAAGATACCATTAACGGTATCGCAGGTGTAGTGACTGTCGGCCTATTCGCCAACCGTGGTGCCGATGTCGTCTTGACCGGCACCGAAAACGGCGTGCAAAAAATTGCAGACTAAACGCATAACCCACCATGCATAGTCGGTGAGAAACGTATTCTCCCCCGCAAAAGCCAAACGTTTGCGTTTAGTGTAATCAATAAGTTAAAAGCGCCTTTTTTAAGGTGCTTTTTTTATGGTCTAGAACGGATAATTCTTACCCCTTCGCAAAATTTTTGTTATCTTGGTCACTGTTCTGATACCGGCACATCGCGCGCCCTCCTGCGGCTTCGCGAATGAGATCAGCCTAATGACAGCGCTTCTAGCCGCTTTTTCTTAGCAGACGCGTTAAGGGCACAGGGTCACGATGCGCCCCGGCACTCAGGCGCAACATTGCTACCACTATTGTTTCTAAGGAAGAGAACAGCCCGCATGTCACACTATTCACTGGACAAGAATAAGATCAAAATTCTGCTCCTCGAAGGCGTCCACCCCACGGCGTTAGAGGCCTTCAAGCAAGCTGGTTATACCAATATTGAGTATCACAAAGGCTCCCTCACCGGTGAGGCGCTGGAAGAAGCGATTCAAGATGCTCACTTTGTCGGCTTGCGTTCACGTACCCAGCTGACTGAATCGGTTTTCGCAAAGGCGAAAAAATTGGTCGCAGTCGGCTGCTTTTGTATCGGCACTAACCAAGTTGATCTCGACGCAGCTGCTCAACGTGGTATCCCGGTTTTTAATGCCCCCTTCTCAAATACCCGCAGCGTTGCCGAATTAGTGCTTGGGGAGATCCTGCTACTGCTACGTGGTATTCCGGAAAAGAATGCCAAAGCACATCGTGGCGAGTGGCAGAAATCCGCCGAACGCTCGTTTGAAGCACGCGGAAAAGTATTAGGGATTATCGGTTATGGCCACATCGGGACGCAGCTGAGTATTTTGGCAGAGAACCTTGGCATGAACGTTTGTTATTACGATATCGATAACAAGCTCTCACTCGGAAATGCCGTGCAAGTCAACTCGCTGACCGAATTATTAAACCGTAGTGATGTGATTTCATTGCACGTCCCGGAAACCGAAAGTACTCAAAACATGATTGGCAGTGAAGAATTCGCCCGCATGAAGCCCGGTGCTATCTTTATTAATGCCTCACGCGGTACAGTGGTGGACATCGATGCCCTATGTGGCGCGCTCGAGAGCAACCATTTGTCCGGAGCGGCGATTGATGTATTCCCTGTTGAGCCTAAAACCAATAATGATCCCTTCAGCTCACCGCTGCAGGCGTTTGATAATGCGCTGCTCACCCCACACATTGGTGGCTCGACACAAGAAGCGCAGGAAAACATTGGCCTTGAGGTAGCAGGCAAGTTGATCAAGTACTCTGATAACGGCTCGACACTCTCTTGTGTCAACTTCCCAGAGGTGTCACTGCCAGAGCATCAAGGGCGTTCTCGTTTACTCCACATTCACGCGAACCGTCCCGGTGTGTTGACCAAAATCAACACCACCTTTGCCGATGAAGGCATCAATATCGCCGCACAATATCTGCAAACTTCAGCAAAAATTGGCTATGTGGTCATTGATGTCGAAACCGAACAGGCTGATAAAGCACTGAAAAAGCTGAAAGCGATTGAAGGCACGATTCGCGCCCGCATTCTTCACTAACTGAAAGCGATAAAAAAGCCCCATTGGGGCTTTTTTTCATTGAGACACAGAGCCGCATCGGCTGATACTTGTCATAACCTTATTGCCTGTGCGTTACTGTTCTTCACGCAAAAAGACCAACTCATTCCCTTTGGAATGTGCCTCGCTAAAATAGTAGCCGCCAACATCAAATGTCTTGATAGCTTCAATGGATGTCGCACGCTGATCAATCAAATAGCGCGCCATCATGCCACGGGCTTTTTTGGCGTAAAAACTGATCACCTTGTATTGACCGTTCTTACAGTCTTTAAAGACAGGGGTCACAATGTCGCCGTCGAGTTTTTTCTTGTTTACCGCTTTGAAATACTCATTGGAGGCCAAGTTCACCAGTAATCGATCACCTTGCTCTGCCAAGGTGCGATTCAATGTCTCAGTGATGATATCACCCCAAAACTGATACAAGTTATCACCGCGCGATGTCGCCAGCTTGGTGCCCATTTCAAGGCGATAAGGTTGCATCAAATCCAATGGCCGCAATAGGCCATACAGCCCCGACAGCATACGGAAATGTGCCTGCGCCCAATCAAAGTCCTCTTCAGACATTGAAGTGGCATCCAGACCCGTATAAACATCCCCTTTAAACGCCAGTACCGCAGGGCGTGCATTATCAGTGGTAAAGGTTGGAGACCATTCGGCAAAACGGACCGCATTCAGACTGGCAATTTTATCACTCACCTTCATTAACGCACCGATATCGGCGGGCGTTAATTGGCGACATACCTCGATCAATGCTTGAGAGTGCTCAGTCAGCATGGGTTGGGTATGACGTTGCGTCGGCAATGGTGACTCATAATCCAATGTTTTTGCGGGGGAGACCACAATCAGCATCTTGCTAACCCTTATGTTATCTGTCTGTTGCCAAGACTATCATTCCAGCATAAAAAAGCCACCGCATCACGGTCACTGCTTGGGCAAAGGCCAAGCCTTTTCGTCCAATTGGCTGTGAAGCTCAGGGAAGCGGCGACTATCAAACACAGGCACTCGCCCTAACGAACGTTGGGTGTGGTAATCAGCGGCCAAGCGCTTAACAATGCCAGACAGCAATAAGATCGCAATCATGTTCACCAAGGCCATCATGCCCATTGATGCATCCGCAAGCGTCCACACTAAGGGGAGCTCGGCCAGCGCGCCAAACATCACCATGCCCAATACCAATGCTCGAAAATAAGGCAGTGCCGGGCGCAAACGACCATTGATAAACAACAAATTGGTTTCTGCATACGAATAATTGGCAATGATGGAGGTAAACGCAAAGAAGAAAATCGCCACCGCCACAAATTGCTCACCCCAATCGCCGACCTGTGCACTTAAGGCACGCTGTGTCAGTTCCACCCCCGTGACTTCGCCACCGGGTATATACTCCCCCGATAGCAGAATAATCGCGACGGTTGCGGTGCATATCACCAGAGTATCGACAAAGACGCCCAGCATTTGCACATAGCCTTGAGAAACTGGATGAGGCGGATAGGGTGTGGCGGAGGCGGCGGCATTCGGCGCCGAGCCCATGCCCGCCTCATTCGAGAAAAGGCCACGTTTAATCCCCTGAATCATCCCTTGCGCCAAGGTGTAACCCAATGCGCCAGAAGCGGCTTCATGAAGACCAAAAGCACTTTTAACCACCAGCGATATCACGGCGGGCACTTGCTCGAGATGGGTCAACATTACATAACACGCCAGAGATAAATAGAGCAGCGCCATCACAGGGACTAAGACCTCAGCTGTGCGTGCAATTTGACGTAAGCCACCATAAATAATCAACCCACTAACCAGTGCCAGTCCTGCACCGACATAGGCGGGAGGCCAGCCAAAAGCCACTTGGGCAGCCTGTGAAATCGAATTCGCTTGAACTGAGTTAAACACCAAACCAAAGGCAAGGATCAGCAGCAACGAGAACAATATTCCCATCCAGCGCATCCCCAAGCCATGTTCCATATAGTAAGCCGGACCGCCTCGGAAGTAGCCATCCGGATCGCGAACTTTATAGACCTGTGCCAAGGTGCTTTCCGCAAAGGCAGTCGCCATTCCCAGAAACGCCATCAGCCACATCCAAAAAATCGCCCCTGGTCCACCAAGAGAGAGTGCAACCGCCACACCAGCCATATTGCCTGTCCCGACGCGTGCAGCCAGTCCAGTACACAAGGCTTGAAACGACGAAATTCCCGAAATGTCGCGGCGGCGACTATGACGCATCACAGAAAACATATGGGAGAAGTGACGGAACTGAATGCCACCGAGTTTTAGCGAAAAGAAGACGCCACCGCCGATCAGCACATAAATGAGCACCGAGCCCCATATCAGGTCGTTAATAAAGGTTAAAAGGCTCAAATGACTGTCCCTCGTCGTGTCGTGATTGCTGTCTGCGGCGCAATCTTCGCTTGTCTGACCGGTAAGATCAATTGATGGCCGCCCTTGGCTGTGCTGGTCATCACTGTTTTTAAAAATTCAGTGATGACGTTCTCATAAAAAGTTCATCAATCTGCCACAAATGAGAAATACTTCAATTTTACGGTAGGGCGAGCTGTGGTATTTAAAACCTAACCGCAAGGTGAACAAGGGGTGACTATGGATAACTTTGCCTTTAACGACATGTTCGAGCAAGACAAGCCACAACGCAGCGGACGCGCAAAACCAGTCAAACGTAAATGGAGAGAAATTGAAGCGCTGAAGGACAAACAGCGACTGAGAAAAGAATTGGAAGAAATCGATATGTATGGCGATTTCTCTCAACTGGATCTTGATTAACTCACCGATAAAAGGATGCGAAAAAGGTGCTCACTGAGCACCTTTTTTATTGGTCAGATAAAACCTGACCAAGACGGCTTTGCCCCTCAATCACTTGGCTTTCTACGCATCATCCAGTGTGGGTTGCCAATCAATGGGCGCTTTACCTTGCTCGCGCAATAATGCGTTAGTTTGTGAAAAATGGCGGCAGCCCAAGAAGCCTCGATGCGCTGACAGTGGAGAGGGATGTGGCGCAGTTAAAACATGATGGCGCGTACGATCAATCGCTTTACCTTTTTTCTGAGCATGCGCACCCCAAAGCAAGAACACCACACCGTCACCATGCTGATTAACAGCCTCAATCACTCGGTCAGTAAAGGTCTCCCACCCCAACTTGGCATGAGAGTGCGCCTTTCCTTGTTCCACAGTCAGTACCGTGTTTAACAATAACACGCCCTGCTCTGCCCAGTTTTTCAAGTAGCCATGTGAAGGGATCTGAAACCCCTCGATATCCGTCGCTAGCTCTTTATAAATATTGACCAACGAAGGTGGCGTTTTTACCCCGGGTAATACGGAAAAGCAGAGCCCATGGGCCTGATTGGGCCCATGGTAAGGGTCTTGGCCTAAAATCACGACTTTCACATCGCCAAGTTCAGTAAAACGAAAGGCGTTGAATATATCCTCTTTGGGAGGAAAAACCGTGACGCCACTGGCCCGGACCTTTTCCACATAGGCTAGCGTATCGCGAAAATACGCTTGCTCCTTCTCGTTGGCTAGCACCTGCTGCCACGTTTGCGCCTGAGTCATGGTTGCTCCTTATCATCACACTGGCGCCATTTTAACGAGACAAACAGATGAAATCAGTGTGTGGCGCGATCTTTTGTTCTTTCTGTGTGGGCATGGTAATGACGTTGGCAGCGCCCTTGTACCGCTCGGTTCGGGGTCGGTAAGCTCGCGTGTGAACGTGGCGATAATGTTCTAGTCATGGGTCGCTCCTTATCTGTGCGTGTGCCTAGAACATCATGAAAAATCAATGCCAAGTTTAAATAGCTATATATTTCAAACGATTAATAAAATTCGAGAAGAACACTCCGCCAGCCATGTACCAATATGGTGCAAAACTGCCTACCCATCGATCAATCTCGCCCTTACTTTTGTAGTAAATTTACAACAAAATAGCGCTATAAATACGAATGCTTATCGCTGCGCGTTGTGCTCTTATCATCAAATTGATTTTGTTCACAATAATATTGATATCAAATAACTATCTTCACGATAAAGACGATTAAATATTGACCTAAATCAAAATAACCCTACAGATAAAGAGGTATATATGAACGTCGAAAGTGATGAAATCTTACATCACTAAAGTCACTATCAGAAAAAGGGGATAGGCCATGATCACCGGCATTCAAGTAACCTCAGCGGCCAATGATGATCTCATCAATTCTATTTGGTTGATTGATAAAGAAACCGACCAAGCACGCTGTGTCTGTGCAAAACAAGGCTTTGAGGCGGATCAAGAAGTCGCGCTGTCTTCTTTGGGTGAGTTTGACTACCGTGAAGTCAATATCGAAACCCAAGCGGTTAATGAAGGGGGTCAACACCTGAACGTTAACGTGCTGAAGCGTGAAACTTTGGAAGATGCAGCCAAGCACCCAGAAAAATACCCGCAACTGACCATCCGTGTCTCGGGCTATGCGGTTCGCTTTAATTCACTGACCCCTGAACAACAGCGTGACGTGATCACCCGTACGTTTACAAGCTCACTGTAAACACACAGGTTATAAAGAAACAGCCCGCTTTGGCGGGCTGTTTTTGGTTAAGCGCTCAAATTAAGCAGGTACGCTCTTAAGACCGAGAAGTCGGTCTCTTGCTCACTCGACAATAAATCCATCTGCGCATGTTTTGCCAATGGCCCTGGCAGCGGAATATCCTTGTGTAAAATCGCATCGACCGACTCTTTAAACTTGGCCGGATGCGCGGTACACAAGAAAATCCCCTCTTCTTCCTCGCCAAGCTGTTGTGCTAACAAACGATAGGCAATGGCTCCATGCGGCTCGCATAAATAGTCTTGCTCAGCAAGCTGCGTCAAACTCTCTGCGGTTTGCGCATCGTCTGCGCGTCCTGATGCCAATTCGCTCAGCGCCCACCCTTCACGGCGGAAAAGCTCTTCGATACGCGGCCAGTTGTTCGGCTGACTGACATCCATCGCATTCGATAAAGTTGCGACTGTGGTTTGCGGCTGCCACTGCCCGGAGGCTAAATAGCGTGGCACCGTATCATTGGCATTGGTGGCAGCGATAAAGCGTTTAATCGGCAGCCCCATCGCCTTGGCAATCAAGCCCGCAGTCAGGTTGCCAAAGTTACCACTGGGTACCGCGACAACCACTTGGTCTCGCTTGTGCTGAGGGATCTGCGCAAGCGCTTCAAAATAGTAGCAAATTTGCGCCATCAGCCGGCTGATATTGATTGAGTTTGCTGAGTTTAAGCCAATGGTTTGACGCAGCTCTTGATCATCAAAGGCTTGCTTCACCATCGTCTGGCAGTCGTCAAATGTGCCGTTCACTGCCACGGTGTGAATATTGCCGCCGAGAGTACAAAACAGCTTTTCTTGCAGTGGGCTAATTTTGCCTTTCGGATACAAAATCACCACGTTGATGTTTTCAATGCCATAAAACGCATGAGCAACGGCAGCACCGGTATCGCCTGATGTGGCGGTGAGAATCGTGATCTTGTTGCCGTCTGACACTGCCGCGAGAGATTGCGCCATAAAACGACCACCAAAATCTTTGAAGGCGAGCGTTGGCCCATGGAAAAGTTCTAACGCATGAATGCGCTCAGTGACAGATTTGAGTGGTGCCTCAAAGGTAAACGCCTGCGCCACCAGCTCATGGATTTGGCTTTTTGGCAGTTCGTCGCCAATCAAGGCCGAGAGGATCTCAGTGCTACGCTCTACCAGTGGCATCGACAACAAGGCATCGATATCCTCAAATTGCGGTATGTGCTCGGGGAAAAACAGCCCTTGTCCTCGCCCCAATCCTTGTTTGACCGCTTGCGCGAACGAGACGGTTTCACTGTGATCTTTGATGTTGTAAAGCTTCATGCCTGACTTCCTATTTCTTTTGCGCCCTGTCCATCAATGCGACATACATGAACAAAGCCATCATTATTTTGTACGTAGTGCTCGCGCAGCCATTGTGCGAGTCGCTCGGCAACCTGTAAATCATCACAGATGCTAAACAAGGTCGGCCCAGAGCCTGAAATCCCTGTCGCAAGTACGCCACAGCTGTCTGCATACGCCCGCGCTTCAACAAAGCCCGGCAACAGTTTTTGCCGATAGGGCTCTGCAATCACATCACAAATCAAGCTCGCCGCCAGAGCAGGTTGTTGAGTGTGACACGCGTGAATAAAGCCGCCTAAATATCGCCCGTGGGCAATAACGTCTTGACGGCGATACTGTGCGGGCAAGATAGTGCGTGCTTCTGCAGTCGAGACTTTAATCCCGGGGTAAGCCATCACCCAATACCAGTTGTCAAAATGTGGTACGGCTTGGCTGATCACGCCTTGGCTTTCCAGCATCAGTTGCAAGCCACCTAAGTAGCAAGGCGCCACGTTGTCATAGTGTAAGCTGCCCGAAATACTGGCTTCCATCTCCCCCATTAGCGCTAGCATGGTGGTTTCATCCAGTGGGTTACCGTGAAAGCGGTTTAACGCATCAAGTGCTGCAACAATCGAACACGCACTGGATCCCAATCCGGAGCCGATGGGCATATTCTTTTCCAGCAACATCGCCACCGGCTTTACCGCGATCCCTTGACCCTGCAGCGCATGTGCATACGCTTGGTAGGCCTGATAGACAATATTGTCCTTTTCATCAGCAGGAAGCTTGTCGGTAAATCGCCCTTCACAGCGCAGCGAAAAGGGGCGGTCGCTGCCCGCCTTCACTTCAACCACATCCCCCAGCAAGCTGCCATCGATAGGGCTGACCGCTGCACCTAACACATCAAACCCCACACTCACATTACCAATCGAAGCGGGTGCGTAAACGCGTACTGTCATCACTACACTCCTAGCTTCCAACCCAAGGTGCGCATCAAATCAGCGAACACCCCTGCCGCCGTCACGGCGGTGCCTGCTCCATATCCGCGCAAGACCAATGGAATCGGCTGATAATAGCGGCTGTAAAAGGCGAGTGCATTTTCGCCATCTTTAATTTTGTGCATCGGATCGTCACTGTCTACGGCTTGAATTTTCACGAAGCATTGACCGTCTTCAATACCGCCGATATAGCGCAGTACCTTGCCCTCTTGAGCCGCTTGCTCTGACCATTGCTTAAAGTAAGCATCCGCCTCCGGCAAGCGTGCCATAAAGGACTCCACATCACCCGATTGATCAAAGCCTGGCGGCAACGCGGGCTCAACTTCGACATCTTCCAGCTCTAAATGCATGCCAGCTTCTCGTGCCAAAATTAACAATTTACGCGCCACATCCATGCCAGATAGATCGTCACGTGGATCGGGCTCGGTGAAGCCACTGTCACGCGCAACCTTGGTGGCATCACTAAAGCTTACGCCTTCATCTAACTTGCCAAAAATGTGTGATAGCGACCCCGACAAGATCCCAGAAAATCGTGATAACTCGTCCCCCGCAGCAATCAGGTTTTGCAGGTTTTCAATGACGGGCAAGCCAGCCCCCACCGTGGTTTCATACATAAACTTACGATGTGTCGCGCGCGCCGCCTGACGCAGCTGTTGGTAGTAAGCCATGCTACTGGTATTGGCTTTTTTGTTAGGCGTGATCACATGGAAGCCCGCACGTAAGAAGTCCGCATACTGATCCGCGACTTGTTGCTCTGCTGTGCAGTCAATCAACACTGGGTTGATGATATGATTACGCTGCACCAACTGAATCATACCGGCAAGGCTAAACGGTGAAAGGTGATTAGGCAGCTCATCACGCCAGCTATCAAGGTTAATGCCTTGGCTGTTCAGCCACATGCCTTTACTATTTGCCAGTCCACAGACACGCATCACAATGCCTTGCTGCTGTAGTTTCGCTTGTTGACGACGAATTTGCTCAATCAACTCGCCACCGACACCGCCCACACCGACGATAAACACATCGAGGTGATGTTGGCTGTTAAACAAGTTTTCATGGCAGGCTTTCACCGCTTCCGAGACACGCTCTGAGGGGACAACCGCCGAGATAGCACGCTCTGATGAACCTTGAGCAATGGCGACGATATTGACATTCACTTCCGCTAGCGAGGTGAAAAAGCGCGCCGCAATTCCTTTAGAAGTGCGCATACCATCCCCCACTAAGGAGACAATCGATAGGTGATCGATAAACTCGACAGGCTCAAGCAAACCATCTTTAAGCTCAAGTTCAAAGTGGGTCCGTAACGCCTTCTCAGCTTTCACTTTATCCTGCGCTTGAATACAGAAGCTAATGCTGTACTCCGACGACGATTGGGTGATCAGCACGATGGAAACGCCCGCGGATGACATGGCGCCAAACACACGTGAAGCCATACCAACCATTCCCTTCATCCCAGGACCAGAGATATTGACCATACTCAGATCGCTAAGCGTGGTGATCCCTTTAATGGCAAGCTTATCCTCACCAGTATCATCGCCAATCAAGGTGCCTGCGCCTTGAGGATTGGCCGTATTTTTAATCAAACAAGGGATATGGAAGCGAGCAATAGGGGCGATGGTTTTAGGGTGGAGCACCTTAGCACCAAAGTACGACAGCTCCATCGCTTCTTGATAACTCAGCGACTTCAGTAAACGCGCGTCTGGCACCAAGCGGGGATCGCAGTTATAGACACCATCGACATCCGTCCAGATTTCGCAGCACTCTGCACGGACACAAGCGGCCAGCACCGCCGCAGAATAATCGGAACCATTGCGTCCCAAGGTCACCAGCTCCCCTTGCTCATTGCCGGCCATAAAGCCTGGCATCAAGCCAACATGATTAGCGGGAATGGGAGACTGTTTAAAGCGTTGCGAGGAGGTTTCAATGTCGACTTCAGCACTCAGGTAACTGCCAGAAGCGGCAAAATAACTGACCGGATCAATCTCAAAGACTTGATAGCCACGCGCCACTAACAGCGCTTGCATGGCCGCTACGGACAAACGTTCCCCCTTGCTCACCACGCGCGCATAGGTGCTGTCCGGACAAAGCCCTAGCAGGTTCATACCGTGTACGTATTGGCGTAGTTGTCCGAGACTGCGAGAAAGTTTATCGAACAAAGGTTGGGTATCGAGATTGGGCTGGCGTTCGGCAAGGCCTTGGAACAGCGCGGTGAAAATGGTTTCTAGCTCTTTGAGTGGCAGCTCAGCCTCTCCATGTTTAACCGTATTATCCACCACGGACACCAGAATATTGGTAACACGCGCTGGGGCGGACAAAACAGCAGAGACATCACTCTGACCCTGATTGCTAACAATGATGTCAGCGGCACGACTGAATCGCTCTGCATCAGCAAGCGATGTGCCACCAAATTTTAAAACTCGCATCCGTTTGGGACCTCTCTCTTAAGATAAAAAAAAGCCCGTACCGGTGAGGGTACGGGCTTTTTTGGAAATTCTGTGCGTATCAGCCCGCACCAACACACATTGTGCCAGTAATAATGGTGGTTGTTGTGGTAAGGGTGCTGATCGTCAGTTGCATGTGTGTTGCGTTTATCGTTTGTTTTGTTGAGTTCTCTTTAGGTTTATCGAATCATGCCGCCGAGGTCAACAAAAAAGTGACACTGATTGCTTTTTCGCCAAAACTCTGAGAGGTTGAAGAGAACAAAAACGGCATGGAAGCAGGGAACGCGAATGACACAGGACGCCATGGCGCAATTAGTCGCAAATACGATATTACAAGGCTCGGATGCCATGTATGGTCGCTTTTTAGATGTGACGTCAGGCGCTCAAGAGCGCTTTGAGCAGCAAGACTGGAAAAGCGTGCAGCAAGCACTGAAAACGCGTATTCAATTTTACGATCACCATGTCGGCTTAGTGAGTCAGCAACTGCGCGCTATGCTGGGCAAAGAACACGCCACACGCTCCTTTTTGATGGCTGTGAAAGCAGCCTACATCAAACTCCTTGATGATTACCCGCGCTACGATATCGCTGAGAGTTTTTTCAATTCGGTGTATTGCCGTATTTTCGAACACCGAAATATTCGTCGTGACAAACTGTTTGTACAAAGTTCGCAAGGCGGACGCATTCCCAAGTATCCAACGCCCTTGTTGCGACGCTTTCAATCGCAAGCCGGCATTTATGCCACGCTAGAGCGCATGCTAGACAGCACCCCCTTTACCCTGCCTTGGCGAGATAAAAGTGGCGACCTTAAGCACATTACGCAAATCCTTCAGCAACGCTTTGGCCCGCAGTTAACCATGAGCTTCACCATTGAAATGGTGCGTCAGCCGTTTTTTCGCAACAAAGGAGCGTACTTAATTGGCCGTCTGGATATGGCGAACCAACGTCGCCCCCTCGTGCTGCCCTTGCTTATCTCAGATGACGGCGAGCTGTATATTGATGCATGTATTACCGATAGCGACGATGTGAGTATCGTATTTGGTTTCGCGCGCTCTTATTTTATGGTGTATGCCCCCGTCCCAGCGGCTTTAGTCGACTTTCTCAATCAATTAATGCCCAATAAAACCCCAGCAGAGCTCTACACCGCGATCGGCTGTCAAAAACATGGTAAAACCGAGCTATACCGCGAATTTCTCTATCATTTGGATAATTCTGATGACTTGTTTGATATTGCGCCGGGGATCAAAGGGATGGTGATGTCGGTGTTCACCCTGCCCTCATACGGCTTTGTATTTAAGATCATCAAAGACAAATTCGCACCGCAAAAGCAAATGACGCACGCCCAAGTGCGCGAGAAATACCGCCTCGTTAAAGAGCACGATCGGGTGGGACGCATGGCCGACACGCAGGAGTATCGGAACTTTATCTTTCCTCGTCACCGTTTCAGCGATGCACTGATTGACGAATTGCTAAACGTGGCGCCTTCATGTGTGTCCGTCACTGACACAGAAGTACGGATCCGCCATTTATATATGGAGCGGCGGATGATCCCGCTAAATATTTACCTCGAGCAAGCCAGTCCTGACGCCTTAACCCAAGCAGTGCAAGAGTACGGTGATGCCCTCAAAGAGCTCGCAGCTGCCAATATTTTTGCCGGTGACATGTTGTTTAAAAACTTTGGCGTCAGCCGTCATAATCGGGTGATTTTCTATGATTATGATGAAATCGCCTATCTCACTGAGGTCAATTTCCGTCGTATACCGCCACCGCGTTATCCAGAAGATGAGCTAGCCGCAGAGCCTTGGTACAGCGTGGGAGAAAATGATGTGTTTCCCGAAGAGTTTCGTACCTTTTTGTTGGTCAACCCTTCGCTACGTGATGAGTTTGAGCGCCTGCATCCCGAGCTTTTTGAGGCCGAATTTTGGCAGCAACTGCAGCATCAGGTTCAAGAGGGCTACTTCCATGATGTGCGTCCCTACAGCGATGCGCTTCGGTTAGTCAAAGCCTAAACACGCTTAACCTGGCGTCAATTTTGCTTGTTGTTTAATCGTCGCCATCACACGCTGGCACCTATCAGATACGTCAATAGCATGACGTTTTTTTAGACAAAGTTGCGACCGCGCACACTTTTTTGTCTACACTGATCATCAGCGGTGACGAAACCGACAAAAATAACAACGCAAAGGAACCTAGAGTGAAACAATTCGGATTGTTCGCACTCGCCTTGCATTTAGTGGCAACCCCTGCATTTGGCGAGCAAATGCTATCGTTCGAGACCGAAACGATAGCCGACTCCAATCGCTTTTTTATCCAGTCGATGCCCTCGGCCGGAGACGGATTTGATAGCTGGACCATAGAGTCAGGCTATCGCTACCCCTTGAGTAATCTCTCCGTTTACCTTGGCACGCAAATGAAAAGCGAAACCCAGACAGCCCCCACGCAACGCGGCTTACTCAGCGGCATCGAGTACCGATTTACCGACAAGTTACATGTTTCAAGCCAACTGAGCCACGGCTACCAACGTGATAAAAGCGTTAACCAATGGGGAGTCAGCAGCCGCTACCAATTAAGTGATTCTTTCGATGTCAATGCCGGGCTAGATGTGGAGTTCGATCCTGAAAAAGACACCGAGTCTATTTACCAACTCGGCGTCGGGTTACGCTTTTAACAACGTGTAACGACGGCGTGAATGCTTAATCCACGTCGCTGACTGTGTTCAAGGGCTGCGCACAAACCAGCACACCGTTTTTGTCAGCATACAGGTAATCACCTGGGGTCACTAACACGCCTTCCAGCGTTAGCACCACATCTACCTCTCCCCAGTCCCGTTTTTGGGTTTTAATCGGACAGACGCCGAGTGCTTTAATGCCAATAGGCAAGGTGGCGAGAGTTGCCACATCTCTCACTGGCGCGGCAATCACCACCCCTGCCCAACCATTGTCGACCGCACTTTTTCCGATCATATCGCCCAATAGCGCACGATCCATCGCGCCGCCGCCATCAACCACTAAAACCTGACCTTGGCCGGGCGTTGCGAGGAGCGCTTTCACTTTGGAGTTATCGTGATAACAGCGGACAGTACGTATCCGTCCTTCAAAGCCGCTCACCGCGCCAAAATCTTGCCACTGAATGGGTAACCAACGCACAGCGTCTGGGTGGTTGTCGCATAAATCAGGTAGCCTATCGTCCATGATGCTCTCCTTAGTCCATTGATGAATCTGTCAACTCCAGAAGTGATGAAAACGTCACGCCTAGTGACTGCGGCGCAAAATCTGTCATCAGTGCAGGCAGTAACCATAATGTATCGTCCTCCACCCAATAAATCGCGTTTTGCTGCCATGTTTTCGCCAATGCAATCGCTTCGTCTTGAGTCAGGGCAACGGCAAAACCCGGCTCAAACCAGCTGCCATCAGGCGCCCCACCATTCATTGCCCAATAGCGAATCCCCGCTTTCTCCATCTCATCCACGAGCTGACGATTACGCAATTGATTCTCTTTCTCAGATAAAGGTTGGCTACGAGGGTTAAATGCGGTAAGAATGGCAAAAGAGCGGACACTGGGTGCTTGGGGTGCCCGAAATGCGATCTGCTGGTAAGTTTTCCACAAATCGCTGGCGTTATTCTGATCACACATTATTTACACCTGTTCGTTACTAACATTATGCTTAATTGCTAATTATGCGCTAGTATTCATAAAGTTAAACGGGAAGTTGACCCTAATCACCAACAAAGATGCTTTTGATTGGGGTCAATAAAGGATGAAAAAAATCATCAACGTTCACCGTAATATATTGTTAGCGCGCTGTTAAATGAATACAATTAGCGGCAATCAATGGATGTAACAGTGATTGCCTCTGAGGCTTACGAGGGCCGATAACGCCCCGCCTCAACTGGAACACACGGTGCGTTGTCTAGCATCGACACACACCTCTCTATGGATGGCGTGCCATATGTTGATTGCGAGGTTCGCGGAAGGCATCCTCTCGCAATTTTGTAAATTTTTTTCATGGGCTAGTGGAACTAGACTGTGAAGCGCAACCGGATTCTATTTAGATATTAGGTATCGCCAATGCAAACCCCGCAAATTCTGATTGTAGAAGATGAACAAGTCACACGTAACACGCTGAAAAGTATCTTTGAAGCGGAAGGTTACAATGTCTTTGAAGCCAGCGATGGCGACGAGATGCATCAAGTCCTATCCAATCATCAAGTGCACTTGGTGATCATGGACATCAACTTGCCCGGTAAAAACGGCCTACTGCTCGCGCGTGAATTGCGCGAACAAGGCGACATGGCATTGATGTTCTTGACGGGCCGTGACAACGAGGTCGACAAAATCCTAGGGCTGGAAATTGGTGCCGATGACTACATTACCAAGCCATTTAACCCTCGTGAACTGACCATTCGTGCACGTAACTTGTTAACCCGTGCGATGAGTAGCGTGAACGGTGGTGAAGAAAAACGCAACGTTGAACAGTATGTGTTTAATGGTTGGGTTCTTGATATCAACAGTCGCTCTTTGATTAACCCTGAAGGCGAGTCGTTCAAATTGCCACGTTCAGAGTTTCGTGCCCTGCTGCACTTCTGTGAAAACCCAGGCAAAATCCAGACCCGTGCTGAGCTGTTGAAAAAGATGACAGGTCGCGAGCTAAAGCCGCATGACCGTACTGTGGATGTCACAATTCGTCGTATTCGTAAGCACTTCGAATCACACAGCGACACCCCAGAGATCATTGCCACCATTCACGGTGAAGGCTATCGCTTCTGCGGTGAGCTCGAAGATCAATAAGCTGCACACCCAATATGAATAAGGCGCCTGATAGCGCCTTTTTTGTTTAGCTTGTGGGTGGCGTTTAGGAGGATTGCTCATCTAACCATGCTTTTAACACCGTCAGATCGTGCTGATAGCCTACTTTTATTTCATCAATCCAATCGGCAATATTCTCCCACCACGCAGGTAACTCGGGAGACTGCGCTTTTTGAGCCACTTTTTGCACATGCTTTAAGCCCACTGAGCCTGCCGCACCTTTAATTTTATGCGCTTCCGACACAATGCCATCTTGGTCGCGTGCGGTCATATTCGAATCAAGAATCGCGATGTATTCCGGCATCAATTGTTCAAACATTTCAATGCTTTTTCGCACAGGCTCGGTGCCAACCAGTTCGACATAGCCGGTGAGCATGTCCATATCCAACAGCTTTTCCGCTTGCTCGCTTGCGACTGGCCGTGTCGACGCACTCTCGTCAGTCACCGCTTCTTGCCCCTCCGCCAACGCATAACGCTCAATCACTTGGCTAAGTGCCGCGACACTGATCGGCTTGCTGATTGCATCATCCATGCCTTTGTCGATGTACTCTCCTTTGTCTTTGATCACATTGGCGGTTAATGCGACAAGTGGTGGTAAGCTCGACTGTATTTCGCGTAATGTTGCTGCAATATCAAAGCCGGTCATATCCGGTAATTGAATATCTAACAGCAATAAATCAAACGCTCCGGGCATAAAGGTGTTTAGCGCCGACTGACCATCTCGAGCAACGGTCACCTCATGGCCTAGACTTTCCAATAAATTGGTAGCGACCGTGATGTTTAGCTCAATGTCTTCGACGAGCAAAATTCGCAAGCGGCTATCACTGCGCGTGGGCAGTTGGACCTCATCATCCGCAGGCTCACTCAAAGGCACGGAAACCGTCACGGTAAAGGTACTCCCTTCACCTTCTTCGCTATCGACGGTAATGTCGCCTCCCATCATGCGCGCTAACTGGCGAGACACGGCGAGTCCAATCCCTGTTCCCACAGCATGCAAGTTTTCTTCGCCTTGTTTTACCTGATAGTACATGGCAAAAATTTTATCTTGCTCATCTGCAGGGATCCCGACCCCGCTGTCTTCGACTTCAAAGCAAAGATGCGCGTGGTCATCTTCCACATCTGCACTAACAGTGATGATCACACAGCCTTGCTTGGTGAATTTGACGGCATTCCCGACCAGATTCCACAAAATTTGACGTAATCGTGTCGCATCCACGGCGACAAATTCCGGCAAGTCTGTCACCCGTTCAAGTTCAAACCGCAGCCCTTTTTGCTCCGCCATCAGGCCAGAGATGTTTTCAATCTCAGTAACAAATTCACGCAGATCGATGCTGGTGGGGTACAAGGACAGTCGGTTGCGATCGGATTTATCTAAATCGATAATATCGTTGAAAATATTACCCAAGGTGATGGCACTGACGTAAATGGTACGTAAGTAATTGCGTTGATCATCATCCAGCGGCGAGTCCAATAGCATGCGGCTCAATCCGACAATCCCATTCAGCGGTGTGCGCAGCTCGTGACTGATGGTGGAGATAAAGGCGGTTTTATCTCGGCTCGCTTTCTCCAATGCATCTTGATAACGCTTACGTTCGGTGATTTCACGGCCAAAGCCAAGCAATCCCAGATGGCGCCCGTCTCGCGCAAAGAAAGGGACTTTGCGCAGTTCAAAATAGGCCTTGCGTCCATCTTTATACTCAAGCCATTGCTCGTAGGTAATGGAGACGTTGTTATCAAAGACTTGCTGATCGGTCTCTACCACTTTAGCGGCGATATCCTCGCGATAGACATCCCACGGCGTCAGGCCCTTCAGCGCCTTCTCTTTATAGCCGGTCAGCTCTTCCATCGCGCGGTTACAACCAGAGAACTGCCCCTTGGCATTGCGGTAATAAATCAGATCCGGCGACGCATCAATAAACGAGCGCAGCAATGCGGTTTGCTCGGCTAGCTCTAGCTGAGCTTTTTCCCGCTGATACACCTCGTTTTCTAGATCCTTGATCGCCTCTTGGCGCGCACTCTCAGCTTTTTTACGCTCTTCGATTTCTAAATTCAGTTGCTCAATATTTTCGGTCAACTGCCGGTTAAGACGCATGTCTCGCGCACGCATCTCTTCTAATTTAGACACCAGCTTAGATAAGCGCTGCCGCGATTCTTCAAGCTGATCCACCACCACGGACAAAAAATAAACCGCCCAAGGGGTAATCACCAGGCCGAAGAAAATCGAGCGGATAATGTCGATATTTTGCACCGTGCCTTCCAGCACCAAGGTGATGCCCACTTGCACCACCACGGCCAGTGCCACAAGCGCTAGCGCGAGTAACATGCTGAAGCGGACAATGCCCAGCTTGACCAGCAAATCAACATAATACTGCGCTAATACTTTGAGTTGTTTCATAAAGGCTTACTACACGCCAGTTAAGAGTGGAAGTGTTCAGGCTCAGGGCGAGGCGCATCATTTTCTGTGACGCGAGACGTGGGTCCCATTAAGCTGACTTGATTACGCCCGAGTCGCTTCGCCTGGTACATGGCTAAATCGGCTTGATGGATAAGCTCCCCATAATCCCCTTCGGGTGAGGGGATCATACACGCAACGCCGAGACTCGCGGTCATCACCGCTGCGACCGGCGAATACTGATGCGCGATTTCACGCTCGGCCAACGCAGCTCTTGCCCGCTCGGCAACTAAGGCGGCCCCATCAAGCTCAGTGTGAGGCAATACAATAGCAAATTCTTCTCCCCCATAACGCGCGACCGCATCAAGTGGTCGATTAATCGCCGATTTAAAAGCGTTCGCCACTTGCTGCAAGGCCCAGTCGCCTTGTTGATGGCCGTAATTATCGTTGTAAAGTTTGAAATGGTCGATGTCACAGAGGATCAAGGCAAGCGGCGTTTGCTCTCGGGCGTGTGAGCGCCACAACTTGCGAAGTTGCTCATCAAAGCTGCGCCGATTCGCCACTTGGGTCAAACTATCCACGAAGCTCATTTCTTGGAATGACATGATCGCATCCGCCAGCTGTTGTTGGGTGTGCTTACGTTCGGTGATATCGCGTGCCATCACCAGTACTGCAAAGCTGTCAGTCACCGGATCATCAATACGCGATTTAGTCATTTCAAACCAAGTTTGCTCGCCGCTGGGCCGCCAAATCACATCTTCATAGGTCACGGTTTCCCCAGTATCCAGTACATGCTGATCGCGCTGACGATGCTGATCAAAAATATCTGCATCGACGACCTCTTGCGCTGGAGAGGTTTCAAGCGCTTCAATGGAGACCCCAAGCGCATCGGCATAGGCTTGATTACAGGCAAGGTGGTAATAGTCCTGATCAAAGATCCCAATCGGATCCACACTGGCATTAAAAATCGCGCTCAATAAATTGCTCCGTTGCTGAAGCGCTTGTTCGGCCGATTGGCGATGATGCACCTCGCGTTGCAAACTTTGCTGCATTTGATGCCAGTCGGTCACATCATGACTGATGCTCAAGGTACCAACCACCTGTTGCTGATCATTTTTAAGCGCGGTGATGTTGGTTTCGAGCAAACAGCTTTCGCCGTTTAGTTGCGATGCCCACGTACGCACCGTCTTTGAGCCAGACAAAGGCTGATCGGCATGCCACATAATGCCCTCTTGCTCGCGGCCTCGCCAAAAGCGGTCAAAGGCCGCATTGGTTCCCACCACATTGCCATCGACATCTTGAAAGCAAACCAATTCAGCCAACGAATTAATCACGCTAAGCAAAACACCATGTTCTTGATGCTGTAGCTGCCATTGCGCGTGGCGCGCCAGTGGTGCTAGCGACACCAACCATGCTTTTTTACGCCGACAACGAATGGGTAAGCCCGACAAGCGCACGCCAATGCGTACTCGATTCGCGCCGGGTGCTTTGACCTTAGCTTCGACATTAGAGAAAGGACGTGGCCACTGCTGCGCAACAATGAAGGCTCGTACTGCTTGTCGCTGGTGCTCATTGGCCGTTTTAAAGTGGCTTTTGCTGTCCACCAATGAAAATGCCTCCACACAGGCAGCATTGGCATACAAGATGTCACCCTCATCGGCGGTAACAATGGCATGAGGTGTATCGAGATCAGCCATATACACACGCCAATGGGTTAACGCGACGGTTTCTTGTCGCGCACGCCACGCGTAGCCAAGCACCGCACCTAAAACAAGAAATGCAAATAAAATGAAAAATGCCATGCGGCTCCTGTGTGATCACAACCATCCTTGATTCGCGACATCTTTTTCCGTTGCGCCGCTTATGTAACGGCTATTTTGCCACAGTTTTCTCAAAATACATGGCTACGTGCCTCACAGGTTTTTACTGTCAGTTGTCATTTTTTTACATCAAATCACAGCGTATCTTGCTATGAAACTGAAGACATAAAACGCACCCTGCTTTATTTCTTTATTTGGTTAGAATTTATGCTCGAATTTGGCCTTAAATTAATAATTATTTAACAAAATAGCATAAACGCGAATAGCTATTATTCCTGAAAAAACTGACACAAAACCTGAAAATATCAGGTGTTTAATTGACATCACACCAAGCTTCATGGTGCATAAAGGCTGCATAATAAAATTTGACCTTTAACTGCTTTGCCGTTAATTTGAAAGGTCGCTGAATAGCGCTTTCTGGATACGGCAGGCTAGGCATCGCGTTGAAAATCAGTAATTTAATTACTTACAAGCACGCGATTTTCCCGTTAAAAAAACACAACATAACGGGTGAGCTGTCACAGTCCTAGACGCTTTCAGAGTGGTCAGGAGGATCACGACAATAAATGCAATCACTGCGAGTGACGCAGTAGCAAGGGAGAATTGCAATGTCGCTGTACAACCCAATGTTGGAAAAGGATAACTGTGGTTTTGGTTTGATCGCCCATCAAGAAGGTGAGCCCAGCCACAAGTTGGTTCGTACCGCCATTTCCGCACTTGATCGCATGACCCACCGTGGAGGGATTAACTCCGATGGTAAAACCGGGGACGGTTGTGGGTTATTGCTCCAAAAGCCCGACCGTTTCTTTCGCCTTATTGCCGAACAAAACCAATGGAACCTAAGCCGTTTGTATGCGGTAGGAATGCTTTTCCTGAGCACAGATCCGGTGAAGGCGCAGCGCGCCCGCGCGGTGTTTGAACAAGAAATTGGTGCCGAAACACTCTCCGTGGTTGGTTGGCGTACGGTACCAACCAACCCTGACGTGCTGGGTGAAATCGCCAAGCAGTCACTCCCCGTTATCGAACAAGTCTTTATTAACGGCCCAGCCGGTTGGCGCGCACGCGATTTAGAGCGTCGCCTGCATATTGCGCGCCGCCGCGCAGAAAAAGCGTTAGCTGACGACACAGACTTCTACATTACCAGTCTGTCGACCCAAACCATCGTCTACAAAGGCTTGTGTATGCCGGCAGATTTGCCGCGCTTTTACACTGATTTGGCCGATTTACGCCTCGAGTCTTCGATCTGTTTATTCCACCAGCGTTTTAGTACTAACACGCAACCACGCTGGCCGCTCGCTCAACCGTTCCGTTACCTTGCACACAACGGTGAAATCAACACCATTGAAGGTAACCGCCAATGGGCACGCACACGGGCATACAAATTTAACTCGCCCTTATTGCCAGACCTCCATCAGGCCGCGCCTTTTGTCAATGAATCAGGGTCGGACTCATCGAGCCTCGATAACATGCTTGAAGTGTTTTTGTCCGGTGGTATGGATCTCTTCCGCGCCATGCGTCTGCTTGTGCCGCCCGCTTGGCAAAACCATCCGGATATGGATGATGAGCTGCGTGCATTCTATGACTTTAACTCCATGCACATGGAGCCATGGGATGGTCCTGCCGGTATTGTGATGTCTGACGGCCGTTATGCGGCTTGTAATCTCGACCGCAACGGCTTACGCCCTGCGCGTTATGTGGTCACTAAAGATAAATTCATCACCCTCGCCTCTGAAATTGGCATTTGGGATTACGCGCCTGATGAGGTCGCTGAAAAAGGGCGTGTTGGCCCGGGTGAATTGCTGGTGATCGATACCCGAGAAGGCAAAATTTGGCACTCAGCGGAAATCGATAATGAACTGAAAAGTCGCCACCCCTATCGGGAATGGCTCGATGCTCACGTGCGTCGCTTGACCCCGTTTGAAGAACTTGATGATGATGCCAGCGAAGGCAGCCGGAGCTTGCAAGACACCCAACTGAAGGTTTACCAAAAGCTGTTTGGGATGTCGAACGAGGAAGTCGAGCAAGTCGTCAAGGTGCTCGGGGATATCGGTCAAGAGGCGACCGGTTCGATGGGCGATGATACGCCAATGGCGGTATTATCTTCTCGTCCCCGCTGTGTGAGTGACTACTTCCGTCAGAAGTTTGCTCAGGTTACCAACCCACCCATCGATCCCTTACGTGAAAACCACGTGATGTCACTGGCCACCTGTATCGGCCGGGAAATGAACGTCTTCTGCGAGACCGATGGCCACGCCGAGCGCGTCGCGTTTAAATCGCCCGTGCTCTTATTCTCAGACATGGTGCAGTTACTCGAGCTCGACGATACCTATTATCGCAACAGTATTCTCGATACTAACTACGATCCGAACGAGAAAGATCTGCAGCAGGCCATCTTAGATCTTTGCGATCAAGCCGAGCGCTGCGTGCGCGATGGCACGGTACTGGTAGTTCTGTCTGATCGTAGCATCAACAAAGACAAACTCCCTATCCCTGCCGCTATGGCAGTCGGGGCGGTGCAAAAGCGTCTGGTCCGCGAAAACTTGCGCTGTGATGCCAACATCATCATTGAAACCGGGAGTGCACGCGATCCGCACCAATTTGCTGTATTACTCGGCTTTGGTGCCACGGCTATCTACCCGTATCTCGCCTACGAAACGCTAGCCAATCAAGTCGACATTGGCGCAATCAAAAAGCCCTATCGCGATGTGATGGTGAATTTTAGAAATGGCATCAACAAGGGCCTTTATAAAATCATGTCGAAAATGGGGATCTCGACCATTGCCTCTTACCGCTGTTCGCAGCTGTTTGAAGCGGTCGGCCTACATGACGATGTGGTAGAGCTTTGCTTTAAAGGTGTCGCAAGCCGCATTCAAGGGGCGCACTTTGATGACTTCCAGCAAGACTTAGTCAACCTTTCTCGTCGTGCTTGGATTAAACGTAAGCCGCTAGAGCATGGTGGGTTACTCAAATACGTCCACGATGGCGAGTATCACGCTTACAACCCAGATGTCGTAAAAAATCTGCAAAGTGCAGTGCGCTCTGGGGAAGCGATGGACTACAAAACCTACGCGAAAACGGTGAATGAACGTCCGGTGGCAACCTTGCGCGACCTAATGCGCTTGAAAAAAGCCGATACACCATTACCACTTGAACGCATTGAGCCCGCCACCGAGCTATTTAAACGCTTTGATTCCGCGGCCATGTCTATTGGTGCTTTGAGTCCTGAAGCGCACGAAGCGTTAGCCATTGCGATGAACCGCCTTGGCGGCCACTCGAACTCCGGTGAAGGGGGCGAAGACCCTCGACGTTTCAATAGCGAGCGTAACTCCAAAATCAAGCAAATTGCATCGGGCCGTTTTGGGGTCACTCCCCACTACCTCACCAATGCCGATGTGCTGCAAATCAAAGTTGCACAAGGGGCGAAACCCGGTGAAGGCGGACAATTGCCCGGCCATAAAGTCACGGCAGAGATCGCCAAATTGCGTTTCTCAGTCCCCGGTGTCACCTTGATTTCGCCACCGCCACACCATGATATCTACTCGATTGAAGACTTGGCGCAGCTGATTTTTGATTTAAAGCAGGTCAACCCAAGCGCATTGGTATCGGTCAAACTGGTCTCCGAACCGGGCGTGGGCACCATTGCCACCGGTGTGGCAAAAGCCTATGCCGACCTGATCACCATTTCAGGGTATGACGGCGGCACAGGGGCAAGCCCATTGACCTCGGTGAAATACGCCGGTAGCCCTTGGGAATTAGGCCTTGCCGAAACCCAGCAAGCCCTCGTGGAAAATGGCTTACGCCACAAAATTCGCTTACAAGTCGATGGCGGCCTCAAAACTGGCCTCGATATTGTAAAGGCCGCCATTTTAGGTGCAGAGAGCTTCGGCTTTGGCACCGCGCCTATGGTGGCGTTGGGCTGTAAATATTTGCGTATTTGCCACCTGAATAACTGTGCAACCGGTGTGGCGACCCAAGATGACACGCTTCGTCGCGACTACTTTAAAGGCTTACCTGAGCAGGTGATGAACTTCTTTAAAGGCTTAGGCGAAGAAGTCCGCGAGCTACTCGCTGAGCTTGGTGTCGAAAAGCTCACCGATCTCATTGGCCGAACGGACTTGCTGGAAGCAGTTGATGGCTTTACCGCCAAGCAACTAAAGCTCGACTTGAGCCATATTCTAGAGGCGCCCACACCTTGGCCGGGCAAAACCTTATATTGTAGTGAGCCCAATACGCCTTTTGATAATGCACCGCTTAACCAAGCCTTGCTCAGTGAGCTAGGGGAGGCGATTGACGCTAACCGACGAGCCAGCATCTACAAATCGGTACGCAATACCGACCGTTCAGTCGGTGCTAGCCTCTCTGGCGCGATTGCAAAACGCTATGGCAACACGGGCATGGCAGCCAATCCTCTGGATATTCAATTGCAAGGCACAGCGGGTCAATCTCTCGGGGTGTGGAATGCGGCAGGGGTTAATATCACCCTTGTCGGCGATGCCAATGACTATGTCGGCAAAGGGATGAGTGGCGGTGAGATCGTGATCCGTCCTCCTGTGGGATCCGCCTTTGCCAGTCATGAGTCCACCATCATGGGCAATACCTGCCTGTATGGTGCCACTGGTGGCAAGCTGTTTGCGGCAGGGAAAGCAGGCGAACGGTTCGCCGTGCGTAACTCAGGGGCCCATGCGATCGTCGAAGGCGCAGGAGATAACGCCTGTGAGTATATGACGGGCGGTATCGTCGCGATTTTAGGTCGCACTGGCGTCAACTTTGGCGCTGGAATGACCGGCGGCTTTGCCTATGTGCTCGATGAGGAAGGCGATTTTAACGGCCGCATCAATCCAGAGTTGGTTGAAGCGCTGTCGCTAGAATCACTGGCCATTCATCAAGAGCACTTACGCGGACTGATCGCGCAACATTTAGAGCTGACAGGTTCAGATCGTGCGCAACAACTGCTGGCTGATTTTGACCAATGGGTACACCGTTTCTATTTAGTCAAACCTAAAGCCGCTGATGTCAGCACCTTGTTAGGCCACCAGAGTCGCAGCGCTGCCGAGCTGCGAGTTCAGGCGCAGTAAAGGAGGGATCCATGAGCCAGAACGTATATCAGTTTATCGATGTGCTGCGTATCGACCCGCGAAAAAAGCCGATTGATACCCGCAAAATAGAGTTCGTGGAAATCTACGAGCCGTTCACCGAAAAAGAAGCGTCGGCACAAGCCGATCGCTGCTTAGATTGCGGTAACCCCTATTGTGAGTGGAAGTGCCCCGTGCATAACTACATTCCACAATGGCTAAAGCTAGCCAATGAGGGACGCATCTTAGAGGCCGTTGAGCTATCGCACCAAACCAATAGTCTGCCTGAGGTCTGTGGCCGCGTGTGTCCTCAAGACCGGCTTTGCGAAGGTGACTGTACGCTCAATGATGACTTTGGCGCTGTGACCATCGGTAATGTCGAAAAGTACATCACCGATAAAGCGTTTGAAATGGGCTGGAAGCCCGACATGTCACATGTTGAGTGGACAGACAAAAAAGTGGCCGTAATCGGTGCCGGCCCAGCAGGGCTTGCGTGTGCCGATGTGTTGGTACGCAATGGCGTCAAACCCGTGGTGTTTGACCGCTATCCGGAAATTGGTGGCTTGCTTACCTTCGGGATCCCGTCATTCAAACTGGAAAAAGAGGTGATGCGCAACCGCCAACGGATTTTCACCGAAATGGGCGTGGAGTTTCGTCTCAGCACCGAAGTCGGTAAAGATGTGGCCATGCAAACCTTGATTGATGAGTTTGATGCGGTCTTCCTCGGTGTCGGGACGTACAAGTACATGCGTGCTGGTCTTGCCAACGAGGACGCACCCGGTGTGTTTGATGCACTGCCATTCTTAGTCTCCAACACCTACAAAGTGATGGAGCTGAAGAACGCGCCACCCTTCATCGATATGGCAGGTAAGCGAGTGGTGGTCCTCGGGGGAGGCGATACGGCGATGGACTGTGTCCGTACCTCCATTCGTCAACAAGCCGCCAGTGTGACTTGTGCCTACCGTCGTGACGAAGCGAATATGCCCGGCTCGCGCCGCGAGGTGAAAAACGCGCGTGAGGAAGGTGTCAACTTTATGTTCAACCTTCAGCCTCTTGGCATTGAAGTCGACGAAAACGGCAACGTGCGCGGGGTTACCGTGGTAAAAACCCAGCTCGGTGAGCCTGATGCTGCAGGTCGCCGCCGCCCAGAGCCGATTGAGGGCAGTGAGCATGTGCTAGAAGCAGACGCCGTGATCATGGCGTTCGGTTTCCAACCTCATGCCATGGAGTGGCTGGAGCCCTATGATGTGGCCCTTGACGAGCGTGGTCGCATCAAAGCGCCAGCCAAAGGGGACATCTTATATCAAACCACCAACCCGAAAATTTTTGCCGGTGGTGATGCAGTGCGCGGGTCAGATTTAGTGGTCACCGCCATTGATGAAGGGCGGAAAGCGGCCGAAGGGATCATGGACTACCTCGAAGTCTGATCCTCTCCCACCCGGACTGAATAGAAGTGCCTCAAAGGAGGCACTTTTTTATTGCCTCATGTACACTAACCCCATTCTATGTGCTAACAGGATCATCAAGATGAAAATCGGCATTATTGGCGCTATGGAGCAGGAAATTACCCTGCTGCGTGATAAGCTCGCGAACCTTACCACTCATCACGAAGGAGGTTGCACCTTCTACTCTGGCACACTACAGGGTCGTGATGTGGTATTGCTCCAATCAGGCATTGGTAAAGTATCGGCAGCAGTCGGCACCACCTTGTTACTGTCACAGTTTAAGCCAGATTGCGTGATTAACACCGGATCAGCCGGCGCTTTTGAACCCTCATTAAACCTCGGTGACGTCGTTATTTCCTCGCAAGTGTGTTACCACGACGCGGATGCAACCGCATTTGGCTACCAGATGGGTCAAGTTCCTCAGCAACCGGCTCACTTTGACTCCGACGACGCACTGATGGCACTGGCCGAGAAAGCCATTGATGACGAGACACACGTGGTACGCGGGTTAATCTGCACCGCGGATACCTTTGTGCACACAGATGCACACCGTCAACACATTCGCACCTACTTCCCTAAAGCGGTAGCGGCAGAGATGGAAGCGGCGGCGATTGCACAAGTGTGCGCCCAGTTTAAGATCCCATTTGTGGTCGTGCGCGCCATCTCTGATGTGGTGGCAGAAAAAGAATCACCGATGACGTTTGAAGAGTTTTTGCCGCTGGCTGCGAAAAGCTCGTCCGCCATGGTTGAAAAAATGGTTGCGCTTTTCGACTAACCCTTCGAACGCTTATCATGGATGAACCTTGCCATTATGGATGCACTGCTTAACCCGCAATATTGGCTGACTATGGCCGCCAACCACCCAAGCTTCTGGGCGCTGTGGTTGGCGCTATTAATCCATTGGTTACTCCCCTTATCCGCCAATTATTCTCCGTTTCAGTATTGGCAACAGTACGCGCTCATTTTAGCCGACCAAGTCAACCAACCGACCGATCCGAAACGGCAGAGAAAGCTCGCTGGTGGGCTGGCACTGGCACTCATGTGTGGCACACTGGCGATCTTGCTGATTGCCACCCGAGAGCTGGTCTGGTTTCGCCCTTTATTTGATGCGCTACTGCTGTGGCTTGCCCTCGATTGGCGCAATATTGATACGTTTTCCCAAGCATTTGCCGATGCCATTGAACAACACGATAAAGGGACAGCACGCGCGCTTTTGGCCAACCGCGTCAACCGAGAAACTGAATCTTTATCGATTGTCGGTCTGGGTAAGGCAGGCGCAGAAACGCTATTGCTTGGCACCGCACGTCATGGCGCCTGTGTAATTTTTTATTTTGTGCTGTTTGGTGGTGTCGGCGCCCTGCTGTATGCCAGCTTAGTCCGTCTTGCGCGCGTGTGGTCGCCAAGCCGTCTCACCTTCTACCCATTTGGCTTAGCGGTCGCACGCCTTCTCAACGGACTCGATTACGTTCCTATGCGTCTATTTGCCCTCTTGTTCGCACTGGATCGTTCCCCACTCACGCACCTTAAAGCGTGTTGGCAACAGGGAAAGCGCTGGCGCACGCCGGGGCCGGGCTGGCTATTGGCCTGCGCCAGTAGCCGCTTTCAGCTCTCTCTCGGAGGCCCTGCCATTTATCAAGGCACCAAAACATTGCGCACAAAAATCGGCAGTGGCGTGACACCGGCCTGCTACCACCTTTTGTTATTACGTCAAAAACTCAGAGTGAGCATGCTCATTTGGATCGCCTTTAGCGCGTTATGCTTGCTCATCGTGTAAGGATAAAAAAATGCTCGGTCTCTCTCCTCGCGGCGTCGGACTTTTGGTTGCCGCTTTTCTCTTTACCACGGCCGCTTATGCACACTCTGCCCCACCTCGTGTGATCAGTCTGGCACCTCATGCCACTGAGCTCGCTTATGCTGCAGGTCTCGGTGAACAACTCGTCGCCGCCAGTGCGTACAGTGATTACCCCGATGAGGCAAAAACGCTTGAGCGCGTATCGAACTATCGGGGCATCAAACTGGAGCGTATTGTGGCGCTTAAGCCCGACTTAATCTTGGCGTGGCGAGGCGGTAACCCACCTAAACCGCTGGAAACATTGGCGCAACTAGGTATCGAGATCCGCTACCTTGATGTCGAAAAACTCGACGACATCAGCAGCTTTATTCGCGAACTGGGCCGTTATGGCCGCCACCCCGAGATAGCACAGAAAAATGCAGCCGCTTTCGACCAAAAACTGCGTGCACTGCGCACCCGCTATCAAGACGCAACGTCAGTACCTTACTTTTATTTATTAAGTGGTGCGCCACTAATGACAGCCAGTGATCATGCCTGGCCAAGCCAGCTTTTTAGGCTATGTGGCGGCGCAAACATTTTTGCCGATAGCCCCGCGGCTTATCCGCAAGTGAATATGGAGCAAGTGATCACCCGCAAACCGCACACTGTGTTTTATACCGGTGGTGAACTGCCTGCTAGCTGGCAAAGTATGAAAGACTTACTCCCCAGCCTTGCTCAGCACTATGCGTTTCAATTAAACCCAGACTGGCTAACGCGAGCAACGCCCCGAGCATTGCAGGCTGCAACCCAAATCTGTGAAGCACTTGATACGGTGCGCCGCGCAACCTAGGACCCATGATGACCCAAACCATGATTTTGTATTTATTTGATTTATTTGGCACGGCAGTATTTGCCATCTCAGGTGTACTCATGGCTGGCCGTTTACGGATGGACCCTTTTGGCGTCGTGGTCCTTGCCTGCGCCACCGCGATTGGAGGCGGAACAGTACGCGATATGGCGATGGGAGCAACACCCGTTTTTTGGATCAGTGACACACTATATATTTGGGTGATCCTCGCCACCTGTGTTGCCACCATGCTGCTTATTCGCCACCCCCGCCGACTCCCTTGGTACGTACTCCCCTGCGCCGATGCCGTCGGTTTAGCCGTCTTCGTCGGTATCGGTGTCGATAAAGCGTTAAGCTATGGGACTTCTCCGCTGGTCGCGGTGATCATGGGTGTGATTACCGCGTGTGGGGGCGGCATTATTCGTGATGTGTTGGCCAGAGAAGTGCCTATGGTGCTGAGAACCGAGGTCTATGCCACCGCATGTATTGCTGGCGGGATCGTTCATACACTCGCAGTTGAAGTAGGGCCAGATGCCGTCACCGCCTCAATCGCAGGCATGATCACCACCTTGCTGATCCGATTGGCGGCGATTCGCTGGCATTTATCCTTGCCCCCTTTTGCCCTTGATCGCTAAGGATAAAAGATTGGGGGTTGAAAGATCGCACCTCTACCCTAAGGACTGTTAGACAGCCACCAGCAAGGAGCCACAATGTTACGTATTGCGATCATTTATCATTCGGTCAGTGACCATACACACGCACTCGCCACCACGATTGCAGAAGGGATCCAAGCTGGCGATGCCGATCCCCTCGTCTATCGTATTGAGCCTGATGTGATTAAACATGGCCGTTTTATCGACGAAAAGGTCTTTACTCAGCTTAAAGATGTGGATGCGATTATTTTTGGTGCACCCACCTACATGGGCGGGCCAAGCGCACAATTTAAAGCGTTTGCCGATGCATCCAGCCCAACGTGGGAGCAGCAAGATTGGCGTGGTAAGCTAGCTGCCGGGTTTACGGTAGGAAGCCACACGGGAGGAGACCAATCAGCCACCCTCAGCTACTTCCAAACGTTAGCCAGTCAACACGATATGCTATGGCTTAGCTTAGGTCGTGCCAATATCGGGGTCGAAAACATCAACCCAACCGGCACAACACATGGTGTCACCGCCCATGAAACCGGAGAAGGACTGAGTGAAGCCTGCTTACAAACCGCCTTCTATCTGGGCCAACACATGGTTCGCGCCTTGAAAGGGGTGTGGCACATTTAATCGCGCCTCACACCGAGCATGATGCGCATCAGGATCATGCAGGTATAAAAAAAGCCCTCGCATACATGGCGAGGGCTTGTCGATTCAACGGATAATTAACCTAGCGTCACCCGAGCGAACTTACGTTTACCCACTTGGTAAACGGCTTCGCCTGCCGCAGGCACCAGCTTAGTATCTTCGACTTTTTCGCCGTCAATTTTCACCGCGCCTTGACGTATCATACGCAGCGCATCTGATGTTGAGCTAACCAAGCCGGCATCTTTCAAAAGGTTACCAATCGCAATGCCTTGCTCAAAGCTAAAGCTTGGCATCTCGTCAGGCATCGCCCCTTTTTGGAAACGATTGATAAAGGTCTGCTCGGCCGCATCCGCATCCGCGTCTGAATGGAAACGCGCGATGATCTCTTTCGCTAGCAAGATTTTAATGTCACGTGGGTTTTTGCCCGCTTCGACATCTTTCTTGAACTGAGTCACTTCCTCTAAAGGACGGAATGACAACAGCTCGTAGTAATCCCACATCAAATCGTCAGAGATAGACATGATCTTACCGAACATATCATCCGGACGTTCGCTCACACCGATGTAGTTATGGGCGGACTTGGACATTTTCTTCACGCCATCCAGCCCCACCAACAGCGGCATAGTCATAACAACTTGCGGTTTCTGTCCAGCTTGCTTTTGTAGCTCACGTCCCATCAGCAGGTTAAACTTCTGATCCGTACCGCCCAGTTCTACGTCTGCTTCCAACGCGACAGAGTCATGCCCTTGTAGCAGCGGATAGATAAATTCGTGGATCGCAATGGGTTGGTTGCTGCTGTAACGCTTTTTAAAATCATCACGCTCTAGCATACGGGCCACGGTTGAGCTTGCCGCAAGGCGGATCATGCCATCAGTGCCCAACTCACCAAGCCACGTCGAGTTAAACTCAATGCGGGTTTTGGCCGGATCGAGAATTTTAAACACTTGCTCTTTGTAGGTTTCTGCGTTTTGCAGCACTTGCTCACGCGTCAACGGTGGACGGGTCGTGTTTTTACCACTCGGATCACCGACCATGCCGGTATAGTCTCCGATCAAGAAGATGACTTCATGGCCGAGCTCCTGAAACGCGCGCAGCTTATTTAGGATCACTGTGTGCCCAAGGTGGATATCCGGTGCCGTCGGATCTGCACCCAATTTAATACGCAGAGGACGATCTTCTTTAAGCTTGGCAACCAGCTCGTCTTCAGGGATTACTTCATCAACGCCACGTTTTAGTTCTGCTAGCGCGGCTTCCAGGCTCGCCATAGTCTCTCGCTCCTACAAAATAGGCAAAAATGTGATAAACCGACATACTACTCGAATAGCGACAGTTTTTGAAACCAGTTAGACTTATAGCCAGTGTGCAAGGTGTGCACAGTGGCTGCCGGCAACAGATGTTTGTGGTCTTTGTGTTAACCGTGTCAAATTATTATCAGGGCATCATCCCCAATAAACCGATTGGGAATCTGACTGTCATATTTTGTATTCGCAGTGATTCAACATAGTTTTCATGCCGTTAAAAAAACTCGCAGCTTTACCTAAATTACATAAACTCACGATAGGTGCACTAAGCGCGTTCGTGGTATTACTCATCCTTGTCCCTGATGGCGCAAGCACGCCACGCCCTGAGCCAAACTTCGAACTTGGCAAACATTACCCCTTACCCGTCGATGCCGTCTCTCTGCTGCCGCCTGAAGGTGAAATGCCAGCGCAGTTTAAACGCCATATCAACTGGCAAAGTTATGAAGTCCAGCATGGTGAAAGCATGGCCTTGCTGTTTAATCGCGCCGGTTTGAGTCCAACCACACTCTATCGTCTGGTTAACGCGGATGAAGGTACCAAAAGCTTGGCCTATCTCAAGCCAGGAGATGAAGTGCGTTTGGGCGTTGATGAAAGCGGTGAACTGGTGCAACTCATTCAGCCACGCGGCACCAATGAAACCCTGATCGTGAGCAAGGTCGATGATAAATATCAGTCACGCATCGAGACAAAAAACATTGATACACAACTGAACTTCGCCCGCGCTACCATCAAATCAAATTTCTGGCAGGCCGCTACCGATGCGGGGTTAGATCCGAATCAGATTATGCAGCTTGCCGGGATTTTTGGCTGGGACGTAGACTTTGCACTCGATATTCGAGAGGGCGATAGCTTCTCTGTGCTTTATGAAGAAGAGTTTGTTGAAGGTGAACATATTGGGAGTGGTAACATCTTGGCTGCCACCTTTACCAACCGAGGGGATACGTTCACCGCAGTACGTGCCAAGAATGGCAAATATTATACCCCCACGGGCAAAGCGATGAAAAAAGCCTTCTTACGCTCTCCTGTGAACTTCCGTTATGTCAGTTCGAACTTTAATCCGCGTCGCTTACACCCAGTGACAGGACGCGTAAAGCCCCACCGAGGGACAGATTATGTCGCTCCGGTTGGCACCCCTATCAAAGCCGCGGGGGATGGCGTGGTCATGAAAGCCTCATACAACCGCTTTAATGGTAATTATGTGTTTATTCGCCACAGCTCAACCTACATCACCAAGTATTTGCATTTGACCAAACGCAAAGTGAAAACGGGTCAGCGAGTCAAACAAGGGGATATCATTGGTACCTTGGGAGCTACAGGCCGGGTAACAGGGGCGCACCTGCACTATGAGTTTTTGGTGAATGGTGTCCATAAAAACCCGCGCACGGTGCAATTACCCGAAGCTAAATCACTGCAAGGGCAAGAAAAACAAGCCTTTGTACGCCTCGCTGAGTCACGCATGGCGCAGCTAAGTAAGTTTAATCAACTGCTTGCCTCAGTCGGACCGCTCAGCTATCACGCCAATAACGGCGGATAACCGAGCTGCACACACACAAACGGCGCCTGTCGGCGCCGTTTGTGTTTGATAGCCAAAACTATCCGCTATAGACGTCTCGTGAACCCATTATACGCTAAAGGATGCGCCACACCCACACGTCGTGGTCGCATTCGGGTTATTAACAAAGAAACGTGAGCCTTCGAGCCCTTCGGTATAGTCCACCACACCGCCCATTAGGTATTGCAAGCTCATGGGGTCAACCACTAACTTCACGCCGCTTTTTTCGATTTCCATATCGCCTTCATTCACGTTTTCGTCGAAGGTAAAGCCATATTGAAAGCCGCTGCAGCCACCACCTGTAATGTAAACACGCAGTTTCAGATTTGGGTTTTCTTCTTCCTGAATCAGCGTTTTAACCTTAGTCGCCGCTGCTTCTGAGAACTCTAACGGCAAAGGTGCATCGCTCATTGTTACCTCACATGCTCATCGTGCTTAGCGTTGAATTATCTAATACCTGAGTAAAGTGTTCAAGTATTACCCGATTGATCGAGGGTGTGATCAGTACGTATAAATTGCCACTCAGGGGTCAATCAAATCATACTCCATCTCGCCAGTGATCCGTATCTTTGGTTAAAATGCCCCAACGCAATTTAGGCTTACGCCTTACATAACAGGATATGTCATGACCAAATCAGCACAACTTTTCCAACAAGCAAGACGCACCATTCCAGGTGGCGTGAATTCTCCCGTACGTGCTTTTGCCGGCGTCGGCGGCGACCCTGTCTTTATGGAGCGCGCCGATGGCGCTTATATTTTCGATGCCGACGGTAAAGCCTACATTGATTTCGTCGGCTCATGGGGCCCGATGATCTTGGGTCATAACCATGCTGCTATTCGTGAGGCTGTGATTGATGCCGCTCATCGTGGCCTAAGTTTTGGCGCCCCGACAGAAAGTGAAATCACATTATCAGAATTAGTGGCAGAGCTGGTGCCGTCGATGGAAATGGTCCGCATGGTCAACTCAGGCACAGAGGCGACCATGAGTGCGATTCGTTTGGCGCGCGGCTTTACCAAGCGGGATAAGTTCATCAAGTTTGAAGGAAACTATCACGGTCATGGCGACTGCCTGTTGGTTAAAGCGGGCTCTGGCGCTCTCACCTTGGGTGAGCCTAACTCACCGGGGGTGCCTGCTGACTTTGCGAAACACACGCTGACATGTACCTATAACGACCTCGACTCTGTCCGTCAGACCTTTGAAACCTATCCAGACGATATCGCCTGTATCATCGTTGAGCCTGTATCAGGGAACATGAACTGCGTCCCGCCACAGCCAGGCTTTTTGGAAGGACTACGCGCCCTTTGCGACGAGTTCGGCGCTCTGCTGATCTTTGATGAAGTGATGACCGGCTTTCGCGTGGCACTCGGCGGCGCTCAAGCTTACTATGGGGTGAAACCCGATCTCACCACACTGGGTAAAATCATCGGGGGTGGTATGCCTGTGGGAGCGTTTGGTGGTCGTCGCGATGTAATGGAGTATATCGCGCCGACTGGCCCAGTCTATCAAGCCGGTACCCTCGCGGGTAACCCTGTGGCTATGGCAGCGGGCCTCGCCTGTCTCAGCGCATTGCGTCAGCCAGGCAACCATGATTATCTGGACAGTATCACCAAGCAACTGGCCGATGGTTTTAAAGCCCTTGCGGACAAACACGACATTGCACTGACCACCAACCAAGCCGGTGCAATGTTCGGTTTCTTCTTCACCGATAACGACACGGTCACATGTTTCAAAGACGTACAGCAATGTGATACAGAACGCTTTAAGCGCTTCTTCCACTTAATGCTAGAGCAAGGTGTCTATCTTGCACCGTCCGCTTATGAAGCCTGCTTCACGTGCTTAGCGCACGGGCAAAAAGAGATCGACGCCACCTTGTCGGCGGCCGACCATGCCTTTGCTACCCTAGCCGCTGAGGCATAAGCACGCGCAACCTTGGATGACATCTGTGCTTGAGTCACAAGCAAAAAGCCCCGCGAGATCTCGCGGGGCTTTTTTTCACTTGCGCTGATGGTGTTAGGCCTCATCACCGCCAAAAACTAGAATATCGAGCGCCCAATTCGTGCTGATAGGAGCTCAAGGGCAGCCGTTCCTGCCAACGAGTTGCCGGAAGGGTCAAGCTCAGGCGACCATACTGCAATCGACATTTCACCGGGAACGACCGCAATAATGCCGCCGCCCACGCCGGATTTGCCCGGCATCCCAACACGGTAGGCGAATTCACCCGCACCATCATACAAGCCACACGTAGCCAGTAGCGCATTCAATTGTTTGCTCTGGGTTTTGGTGAGGATCGCGCGCGCGCGCCCCAACGGCTTACCCTGATTGGCAAGATAGAAAAACGCTTTCGCCAAGTCCACACAACTCATTTTCAGCGCACAATAATGAAAATAATTGGTCAGTACCGGCACGACCTCGTTTTCAAAATTACCAAATGCTCGCATCAAATAGGCGATTGCGGCATTGCGGTCACTGTGCTGCATTTCCGAGTCCGCGACCACTTTGTCATAGCAAATATGAGGGTTTGCCGCCAGCGCGCGAACAAACTCCAACATCCGCTGGCGCGGTGCCGATTGACGCGTATGCAGCATGTCACTGACCACCAGTGCCCCTGCATTGATAAATGGATTACGCGGGATACCTTGTTCCATCTCAAGCTGAATAAGCGAGTTAAAGGCTTGTCCAGAGGGCTCTTTGCCAACACGTGCCCAAATCTCATCCGCTTTGTAGTTTTGCATCGCAAGGGTTAGGCTCAACACCTTGGAGATCGATTGAATCGAAAAGGCTTCATCTGCATCCCCGGCGCGAATGATCTCACCGTCGTTGTAACATACCGCGATGCCTAACTTATGATTCGGCACGTCGGCCAGTGCGGGAATATAGTCGGCAACTTTGCCTTTGCCGATCAGCGGACGCACATCATCCAGGATGTCAGATAATAATTGAGAACTGGGTTTCACTTGCTTGCTCCCTTTACAGCTTGGGACAAAAAAGCCAACCCAAGGTTGGCTTTCAGTGCACATCGAAAAGTGGCGCCCACAAGGCGTCAGTCAATCACGCCGTGCGTGTGTATTTAATATCCCACACACCATGACCGAGTCGATGACCGCGTTGCTCAAATTTGGTAAGCGGACGATCATCAGGGCGCGGAACATAATACCCCTCTTGGGCGATGTTTTGATAGTGTGGCGCAGCGTCCATTACTTCAATCATATGCTCGGCGTAGTTTTCCCAGTCCGTTGCCATATGGAATACACCACCGACTTTAAGCTTATCTCGGACCATTTCAGCAAACGGGAGCTGAACAATGCGGCGTTTGTGGTGGCGCTTTTTATGCCACGGGTCGGGGAAGAAGAGTTGCACCGTATCCAAGCTTTCTTTCGGCAGCATTTGTTCAAACACTTCCACCGCATCATGGCACATCACACGCAGGTTAGTCACACCGGCCTCACGCGCTGCCATCAGGCATGCACCCACACCCGGGGTGTGTACTTCAATGCCAATAAAGTTTTTCTCTGGCGCGTTTTTCGCCATTTCAACCAAGGAAGCCCCCATACCAAAGCCAATCTCTAACACCACAGGATTGCCATTGCCAAACACCTGCTGCCAATCCAATTCAGTGGCCTCAAAATCAATGCCCATGGTTGGCCAGCATTCATTCAGCGCTTGTTCTTGGCCTTTGGTTAACCGGCCTTCGCGACGCACAAAGCTGCGAATTTTGCGAATGACTTTTCCATCCTCGGTCAGTTCGGTTTTAGTGACTTCAGTCATGATTGTATGCCTGTGATGCAGTGATTGGGACTCAATGGTTCGCGCAAGACCCAAGATTGTTGGAAATCTAAACGGACTGCGCATTATGCAAAGTTTTCACGCCAGCGCAAGTTGGGATCAAGTGATCCTATTGGTGATCCCTGTCGTTAGTGTACCCTGTGCCCTGCATCCGTGCACGTGTGAGCAAAACAATAAGAGAGATCGCAGTGAGTCAATCCTTTTCAGACGCCATCTTGGCATGGTACGACCAATATGGACGTAAAACCTTGCCGTGGCAGCAAAACAAGACGCCTTATAAAGTCTGGCTAAGTGAAATCATGCTTCAGCAGACACAAGTCAGTACGGTTATTCCTTATTTTGAGCGCTTTATGGCGCGCTTCCCAACTGTGACGGACTTGGCGAACGCGGATCAAGACGAGGTTCTCCATTTGTGGACAGGGCTTGGCTACTACGCGCGGGCACGCAACTTACACAAGGCCGCAAAGGTGATTGCCGAGCAATACGACGGCGTTTTTCCTACCACATTAGAGGCCGTGATGGCCTTACCCGGGGTGGGACGTTCCACCGCAGGTGCGGTACTTTCCCTATCGCTTAAACAGCCACATCCCATACTCGACGGCAATGTAAAACGCACACTCGCGCGTTGCTTTGCCGTCGAAGGATGGCCGGGGAAAAAACCGGTTGAAAACAAGCTCTGGGCGTTGGCAGAAACACTGACACCCACAACAGACACGGATAAGTACAATCAAGCCATGATGGATATGGGCGCTATGATCTGTACCCGCAGCAAGCCGAAGTGCGAGCTTTGCCCCGTCGCGGAGCGGTGTGAAGCGCGTGCGCAAGGACGCCAACTCGATTTTCCCGGAAAAAAACCGAAAAAAACGCTACCGGTCAAACAGACCAGTTTTTTACTGATTCAGTATCAAGACGAAATCTGGCTAGAGCAGCGCCCACCCAGTGGCCTTTGGGGGGGACTATGGTGTTTACCCCAAGCTGAAGAGCAACACGCCGAGCAAGCAATTCAAGAGAAGCTACAAGGCCTCGTCCCGCTACGCACCGAAGTATTAACTGCGTTTCGCCATACCTTTAGCCACTTTCACTTAGATATCGTGCCGATCAGCGTCACGGTATCGCAACGCCCTCAAATCGTCATGGAAGCCAATCAAGGGCTTTGGTATAACTTGTCACAACCCGCAAAAGTTGGATTGGCGGCCCCGGTGAAAAAGCTGTTAACCTTGCTTAATCACGAACGCCAACGCCCCCAAACAGGCGATAATGAGGAACCTAGATTATGAGCCGTACCGTATTTTGCCAACGCCTCCAGAAAGAAGCTGATGGCCTTGATTTTCAACTCTATCCCGGTGAGCTGGGTAAGCGTATTTACGATAACATCTCAAAAGAAGCGTGGGCTGACTGGCAGAAAAAGCAAACCATGCTCATCAATGAGAAAAAGCTCAATATGATGGATCCCGAGCACCGTAAATTGATCGAGGCTGAGATGGTGAAATTCCTTTTCGAAGGCCAAGACGTGCAGATCGATGGTTACGTGCCACCGGAAGATAACCAATAACGCGCGCTGCGCCACAAGCAGATTGCGTTATCACTGCAAATCACCCGCATTGTGTTAGGCTAAATGCGGGTGTTTTTTTATGCTAACGCGATGAAAGATGACGCGATTAATCTGTTTACTGATTTGCTGTCTAAGTTTACTGATCACAGGTTGTAGCCGCGAAAGCGTCGAGCAGTACGTGGGCGTCAGCTATAAAACGACCAACCGATTTGCGAAAAACCTCGCTCCTCTCCCCGGTCAATTTGAAAAAGACATTGACGCGCTCAACCAATTAATCGGTCAGTTTACTGGCAACATTGAAGTGCGCTGGGGTGAGAATCAAGTCTTTGTGTCGGGCAAACGCGACTACGTTAAATACACAGATAACTATAAAAGTCGGGCTCGGATTGATTTTGAACGCGGTGTTATTCAAGTTGAAACCGTCGCCACAGACAATCCAAAATCGCATTTAAAACAGGCAATTATCACCACCCTACTCACACCTCAAGACCCTGCCTCTGTCGATCTTTACTCGGCGGCTGAGGTGCCGCTCGAAGGTCGCCCCTTTTTGGAAGGACAAGTGGTGGACCACGAAGGTAAAGCCATTAGCTGGCAGTGGCGCGCGAATCGCTTTGCCGAATACTTACTCGACCACCGTCTGAAGAAAAAACAAGTCCGTTTTCAGAATATGTATTACGTCACCATCCCTATGGTGAGTGATCACGTCGCGAAGCGAAGTTATCAGTATGCTGATATCGTCCGCCGCGCCGCCAAGCGCTATGATATTTCAGAACAGCTTATCTATGCGATTATCAAAACGGAAAGCAGCTTCAACCCCTATGCGGTAAGTTGGGCGAATGCTTACGGGTTAATGCAAGTTGTCCCCAAAACCGCAGGACGCGATGTGTTTAAATTAGTGAAAAAGCGTCCTGGCCAGCCCACCCCGAAATACCTTTTTGACCCAGAGAAAAATATTGATACTGGCACTGCGTACTTCTACATCCTTAAAAACCGGTATCTTAAAGCCGTACGCGATCCACTCTCTTTGCACTACAGTATGATTTCCGCCTACAACGGTGGAACGGGAAATGTGCTACGAACCTTTGATCGCAATCGCGATCGCGCCATGCGAGACTTAAATAGTCTAAAACCTAATCAGGTGTTTTGGGCGCTTACCCACCGCCACCCTTCTTCGGAGTCTCGGCGCTACCTACAAAAGGTAACGCGTTACCAAAAAGAGTTTGCGAATTTACCCCAATAAGCCCTGATGAAACCCTGAAAATTGTGCACTTTTATGGCATTTCGCTGCCTTTTTATCCAAACAACACGATTAGCGCACTTTTTTCAAAAAAACAGTTGACGGTGAGACGGAAAATCCGTTTAATAGCGCCCCGTTGGCCCGGATAGCTCAGTCGGTAGAGCAGGGGATTGAAAATCCCCGTGTCGGTGGTTCGATTCCGCCTCCGGGCACCATATAATGAAATAATGGTGTGACACACAGTATTTCGCAATTTGTGTGCCGGCTTAGCTCAGTTGGTAGAGCAACTGACTTGTAATCAGTAGGTCGCCAGTTCGACTCCGGCAGCCGGCACCATTGCCTCGATAGCTCAGTTGGTAGAGCAGGGGATTGAAAATCCCCGTGTCGGTGGTTCGATTCCGCCTCGAGGCACCATTATTCCCCCATAGTTCAGTTGGTAGAACGGCGGACTGTTAATCCGTATGTCACTGGTTCGAGTCCAGTTGGGGGAGCCACATTTAAAGAAAGCGTTAACCGAAAGGTTGGCGCTTTTTTTGTTTGGCTATCGCCAAATATGTCACTGGGCTAGGCGCCCCCGACTAGGCGTCCCTCCCCAGTTACAGGCCTATCCGTTACGCTTGGCCATTGTTAAGCTTAAAAACCGCTTCAACGGCTCGACCTTGATCACTGTAGCTAAACTGCTCGCATATCGATTTAATCAACGTAATCCCTCGCCCAGACAAGCTCTCCGCATCATAGTTGGTTTCTCGGATTTGACGTTCATAATCAAAGCCCTTCCCTGAGTGCGCCATCTTCAAAATAAAACGCTGTACCTTGGGCTGAAAAGCTAACTCCAACTCAATGTAATGCTCACCACTTAGCGCATCGAGTTTTTCTTGCCGTGATAGATAGTAATTAAAGAAACCATCCACATCGTTTTTCGATACGGACTCGAGGCCCAAAATACCATAATCGAGCGCATTATTGAGAAGCTCTGATATCACAGTGCAAATTAAATCAAGATCAGTACTTTCTCCCACGATGCCTTTTACTCGCTCCCTTAAATCAGCGATTAAATCGGCTTTTTTCAGTAACTCGGTATCAAAACGAATTTGAGTACACGATGGGACGACAGAATAAGGTTGCAGTGAAACTGTATTGTCCTGCCTTTCAGGGCAAGCAATCGGAAAAGAAAGCTCTAACATGGAAATGTCATCGGTAACGCCAGCATCCCCTGCGAAGGCTGAAAGTGTACGCTTTACTTGCTCAATTAAGCTGCCTTGGCAACCACTTAGCGCACGAATAAGTCCAATTTCAGACAGCGGCTTATCAGACTGATTTCTCGCTTCAATTACGCCATCTGTGGCTAAGAATAGACGCTGCCCTTCTCTAAACTGTAACCGCGTGATAGTCGCATCAAAGCTCGCCCTGTCTTGCGCCCCTAGTGCCATGTGTCGGCCGTGATGGGTTTCTAACACTTGCCCATATTGATCAAGACTGTAAGCATCCGGCATCCCACCACTCCACATATTTACAGTTAATCCATCTGGCATCACTTCCAAAACCGCACCAGCGAGCATAGTGCCAACGGGCATAAAGTTGCGTAAGTGAGTATTAACTTCACTGGCAATATCGCCCACCGGTAAGCCTCGTTGAGCGGTTGTGATAAAGGTTTTCACTGCGGGAATAGTACTTATTGCCGCAGGAAGTCCATGCCCTGTGGCATCTGCAATCAGGATATATAGCCCACCCAAAGGCCTGGGTAATATCATGGTGACATCGCCATTAAACAAACTGTATGAGCCTGAGTAACTATCAATCCCTGATACACCCGATAAGCTAAATGACATTAAACGTTCAAAAATTTGGCTTGCCATCTCGTGCTCATAGACGGTAGCCTCTTGAAATTGTTTCAACTGGTCGCGTTGGAAAGTGACTTCGCGGAACAGACAGGTATGACGAAAGTGGGTCCGGACTTTAACGATAAGCGTCGCAACATTCACCGGCTTACTCAAAAAGTCATCACCGTATTGCATGCAGCTTGCATAAATATCTTGGTCATCAACACCCGTTAAAAATATGATAGGTAGCAACTTTTGCCGGAAACGCCTACGTATTTCCTGCGCCATTTGATACCCATCAAGCGTCGGCATATTGACATCAGAGATGATCAAGTCTGGAAACATTTCCGGCGAGATAGATCCCAACAGTTGAAGCGCCTCGCTACCATTCATCGCCATGCTGATATTATCAGCTTCGTCCTTTAAGGCTGCTGCAATATAGTGCACCAACGCCGGCTCATCATCGACCACCAACACGTTCATAGGCGACTCACTCTATTTTGAATTTTTTCTCAAATTTGGCGATAAACAACACACGCTTAATCGCATCCGGACAGTTGATTAGCCGAATTGAACCATCAGATTTGTTTAAATAGTCCTGCATGTTCAAAAGAATGCCGAGCCCCGCACTGTCCATATAGGTCGCTTCTCGGAGGTCGACAATCACCTCCTGATCAGTCAGATCGGCATAAGCATCTCGGATCTCTTGCACCATCGTAAAGTTGAACTCGCCTTTCACATGCAAGATCACCTGTTTCCCATCCTTTTGTTCGTCCCGTCGAATTCTCATTGGCACCTCTAAAATAATTCAATTTCACCTTCATCAAGGGATTGTTGTTTTGCAGGGGCACGTTTGGCAGAGCCTGCTTTTTCTTCAATGGCATTGACCTTTTCATTTAGCGCATGCCAATCGATATCCTTTTCCGACATGGTTTCAATAATCAGTGCGTTCAATTCTTCCAAAATATGCAGATTGTCGAGTATGTGCCCACCTTGTTGCGTGATAATGTCTGCAAATTGTAGGTTCTTAATACACGAGCCAATTTCTTGCTGGACCTGCTCCCCGAGCATGGAGACCCGTTCTATTTCCTGGCCGACCTGATCGTTGACCGATTTCACCCCTTCGAGTAACGAGTCAATGTATTCTTTCGACCGAATTGACTCGGTCATATCTAAAGAAGCAATTTCCCCTACGGTATCCTTGGTTTTATCGACACTTTCTTGGGCGAGATCGATATGCTTATGGATTTCAGTATTGAGATCCGTTGCTTTAATCGCGAGCGAACGAACCTCTTGGGCAACGACCGCAAAACTGCGTCCATTTTCGCCAGCGCGCGCCGCTTCAATGGCCGCGTTCAATGCGAGCAAGTTGGTTTGATCGGACATGGCTTGCACATCATCCAACAGCTCAAATACCTCATTGAGTTTGCTCGACATTTCTTCAATGGTATAAATGGACGACACGCTTTTATCACTGACCTTGACCATAATGTCGATGTAAGCATCAATCGCACGTTCAGTTTCGGGTAACACTTTGGTCAGGCTATACTCACTTTCTTCGTTATGCAGCAGTTCATTTGCCATACTGGTCGCAGTCGCAACCTGCTCCTGACAGGCACTTTGCATACTAAAAAAACTTCCATTTAGGCTTTCAACCGATTCATCAATCACCTCACGTTGACGCGCTAACTGCTCACGGATTGGTACCAACTCAATCGATAAAATATGATGAATACGGCGTAGCAGTTGTTCAGGGGCATCCTTTTCCACCATGTCGGCCCCTTCTTCCATACCAACCGAAGCGCGCTTTTTCGATAAATGAAGAAGCTGTCCACCCATTAATACCAAGACCAGCACAGCAAACACACCGACTTGCCACGTCATCGACCATAACGCAAAACCAATCGTAAGAAGTAACGTCAATATCGGTGGCCATATTAGGGACTTAGAATCACTTGCCATAGACTGTCTCCACTAAGAAATTTGCCACATTAGAGAGCGGAAGGACTTGTGATGCGCCCCCGAGTTCAATTGCGACACGTGGCATCCCCCACACCACAGAGCTGGCTTGATCCTGCGCCGCGGTTAATGCACCGGCTTGATGCATTTTTAGAAGACCGGATGCTCCGTCTCTCCCCATGCCAGTTAAAATGACCCCCACCGATTTAGCACCGACGGCTTCTGCAACAGAGGAAAACATCACATCAACAGACGGGCGGTGACGCTCAACCGGCGCTTCATCCGTCGGTTGGCAATATAAATGACCTTGTCGATTGACCACCGTAAGATGGCGATCGCCTGGCGCTACATAAACATGCCCTTGAATAAGCGGCATGCGATCAGCCGTTACTTCTTCGACGGATAAACGGCAAGCTCGGTCTAACCGCTGAGCGAAAGGCCCACAAAAAGCCGCCTTGATGTGCTGGGTAACCACGATGGGCGGCATGTGTTCGGGCAGTCGTTCAAGCACCCCTCTTAGCGCCTCCGTACCGCCAGTGGAAGCACCCAGCGCAATAACTTCATATCCTTTGCGATTATAATGATGGCGATTGACCTGCACGGGTGCTGCTTGTTTACCCCACAGAGGTTGACCAATGTTGGCTTGGGCCGCCGCTTTCACTTTACTCACCAGCTCATCCCGCTCTTGGGTCATGGCGGTGGCAATGTTGGCAGACGGTTTAGGCACATAGTCGACCGCACCAATCTCCAGCGCCGTTAAAGTGACCTCAGCCCCATGCTGGGTCAAGGTCGACACCATCACCACAGGCATTGGCCGTAAGCGCATCAAGTTTTTAAGAAATTGAATACCGTTCATCTTCGGCATTTCAATGTCTAACGTAATCACATCCGGATTTAGCTTCTTAATTTTTTCCCGTGCTTCATAAGGATCTTCCGCCGCCCCTATGACCTCAAGGGCAGGATCACTCTCAAGACACTCCCGAATCAATGTTCGATAGAGCGGTGAGTCATCAACGATCAGTACTTTATAGCGATACTTACTCATCAAAACAGCTCCACATCTTGATTATCAGCGCTGTCATCTCGAGATTCTTGCAGCAAGCGTTGATTGTATTGGGCCTCTTCTGCCACCAGCTCTTTTTGACTGAGAGACTGAATTTTCTTCACCCAAGCTTTTCCAGTTCTGGGATCAAACAACACGCGGCGAGGAAAAGACTGGCCAAGGTCTTCCGAGACTAAGGTCAGATCTTCATTGGCAACATAGCGACGAACAAACTCAATGTTTTTGCGCCCTATAGCGATGTTCTGCCCCATGATATTGCCCCCACCAAAGAGCTTGACGCGTAAACGGTTTTTTATCGCCCCTTGTTGCAACAAGGTATTGATGAGGATCTCCATGGCATAGTTGCCGTACCGGGCCGCATGAGACATGTATTGCTCTGCACTCCATTCTTTCGCCGCTTGGTCATCTTTAAGTGGCAACATAAAGTGATTCATGCCGCCAATATTGGCGAGAGGATCCCAGATACATGCAGCAATACACGACCCTAATCCTGTCGCGATAAGCTCGTCGTCCGAGCTGACGTAAATCTCTCCCGGCTTCAATTTCACCATGTGCCTGTCATGCTCTGGACTAAAAAAACGCTTTACGGTTTTTTCTTGGGCATGATGGTGCAGTTCTAGTGCTTGGTGCATATCACTCCCGTTTGCGATACATGGTATGGCCGAGGTTGTCGAATTTATCCGCCATTTTTCCAATGCCTTCAGAGTGGCCGATAAATAAAATGCCGCCCGGCGCTAATTGGCGCCAAAAGCGCTCAATTAACCATTGCTGCGTCTCGCGCTCGAAATAAATCATCACGTTACGACAAAAAATCGCATCCATTGCATGCTTGTGAGGCCAGTCACCTTTTAGATTAAGTTGCTTAAAGCTAATAATGTCGCGTAGCGCTCGTTTGGCTTTAAATAAATCCTGCTTAATCCCTTTTCCTTTTAGAAATCCCGGTTTGAGATACTCCGGTGGGATGGTGTTAACAACATCCAAGCTGTAGGTGCCGTTACTCGCTGTGTTTAGTACTTGGGTGTCGAGATCCGTTGCCAATAAATGAACATCCATTTGACCACCAATCATGCCGTGACCCGCCAATACTGACGCAATGGTGTAAGGCTCTTCACCGGTGGAACACCCTGCCGACCAAATCCTCACCCGCTTTTGCTTACGTTGTTGCCACAGGGGGATCAACTGATGGGCGAGGAAATCAAAGTGATGACGCTCGCGAAAAAATTGCGTTTTATTGGTGGTGAGTGCATTGATAAAAGCCACTCGCTCGTCAGCACTTTTCTCCACCAACGCAAAATAATCATCAAAGGTTGCCACGCCCGTTCGGCGCAAACAGCGCGCCAAACGGCTATACACCATACTTTTCTTTTTGTCCGCCAACGAAATACCGGTTTCATTCAGCATAAATGTCTGCACAAACTTAAATTGCGTTTGGCTGAACGAGTATGCACTCGCAGATGACGAGCTCACCGGCGCACTCACGCTTAAAACTCCTCCCACTCATCACTGACTTCAGACGCCGCGCTTTTTCCCGAATTCACCGCTTTTAGCCGTGCTGCTGGCGCGGCTTCTCCATTGCGATAAGGCGCTGGTTCTTTCTTAGCCGCGACCGATGAACGGGGTGAAGCGGGTTTCGCATTCGATTGTGCAAGTTGCTTATCGACTAACTTTTCGGCATCAATATCGATTTGGAAGAAACCGATTAGATTAATCAATTCAGCACTCTCATCGCGCATTGACTGGCTAGATGCTGCGGCCTCTTCCACCAAAGCTGCGTTTTGCTGCGTCATTTGGTCCATACGCGCCACCGAACGGGTGATCTCGTCGATTCCAGTTGCCTGCTCTTGGCTCGCCGCATTGATCTTGTCGATAAGCTGAGATACTTCCATCACCGAAGAGACAATTTCTTCCAACATCTCCCCAGATTCATCGACCAGTTTCGAGCCTTGAGTGACTTTCTCGACACTGTCTTTGATCAGTTCTTTGATTTCTTTAGCTGCACCAGCACTGCGCTGCGCCAAATTACGGACTTCGCCCGCGACAACGGCAAAACCTCGACCTTGCTCGCCCGCTCGCGCCGCCTCAACGGCCGCATTCAGCGCCAATAGGTTGGTTTGGAAGGCGATTTCATCAATCACGCCAATGATGTCAGCAATTTTCTTGCTCGCATCATTGATTTCGGCCATGGCTTCAACGGTTTCTTTGACCACTTCACCGCCTTTGTGTGCTTTTTCGCTGGTTTTAGACGCTAGGGTGTTCGCAGAGGCGGCACTTTCCGCATTTTGCTTCACCGTAGCCGTCATCTGCTCCATGCTCGCCGCGGTTTCCTGTAAGTTGGCCGCTTGCTCTTCAGTACGTTCACTCAGATCGTTATTACCCTCGGCAATTTCAGCGGATGCAGACGCCACACGTCCTGAAGAATGGGTGATCTTCTCTACCATATTGCGCAAGTTGTTGATTGAAGCATTCACCGCTTGGCTCAGATCTTCAAAGTCCCCTTTGTAATCCTCGGGCATATTGATTTTCAGATCACCTTTCGATACGCCACGCATCACGCGAATACACTCATTCAATGGGTCGACAACACTATCGAGTAATTGGTTAATTCCGTTACCCAATTTGGCCATCGAACCACTGTACTTACTGGTATTCATTCGATCACTAAGGTTACCATCGGCCGCTTTTTCGATAAGGTCTTCTACCTGACGCAGGCTATCCATTTGTTCGGTAATGTCTTCCCATTGCAACCCTGCCCCCATGTATTCACCGTTATCGTCATAAAGGGCAATGCAATTGAGCGCAAATTCGAGCGCTGCGACCTTAATTTCAGCTTTCAATGGCATCCGGTCTGGGTTGGCAATCACAGACTGTTGGTGCGACGGGTTTTTATGGAATTGATCAATGCTAGTACCGACTAGCTTGTCTACAGAGAAGCCAGGGAAGACCTCGCGCATCTCATCCTCGCGGCTCTTAAGCAGCTCAGTAACTGCAGGATTGAGGTAGCGAATAATGCCGTCTTTATCCGCCAGCATCACATTAGTTGTCATGCCCTCTACCACAGCCGCCAGTAGCGAACGCTCAGCTTCTTTCTTGCGACGTTCTGTCACATCACGCCACTCTATGGTAGTGCCGATATGGCTACCATGTCGGTCGTAACTTGCCGTCGCATGAAACTCAAAACGGGCTGATTTAAAGCGAATATCACGGTTTATGGGTAAGTTATTCGGCGACAGGAATATGTCACATTGAAGCTGTGGAAACAGATAATCGATTTGCTTACCGATAATATCGTCACGATTCGCGACAAACGCATTGTTTTTACTGCGAAATGTCTGCTCATGCTGCTTACATAAGCGGACGGTTTGCTCATTCACATGCGTGATCTCGCCGTGCGTTCCTAAAATAACAAACGCACTGTGGGTATTATCCAATGCGCCTTTTAGCAAGCTATGCTCTTCGCTCTGGTGAGCGCGTGCGGTTATATCACTAAGCTCAACACTAAAGCCTTGCCCATCCGTCACTTTGCTGGCAGACACGCGCAGCTTCCCAGCGCCAATTTCAATGTTTTGTACCGAGGGCTTGTCGTCTAATAGCTGCTGCCATTGCTGATAATCGACCAAGTCTGACGGCAATACTGCACTCATTGGTTTGCCAAAAAGCATGTCACTTTGGGCAGTGAATTCGGTATTACCACGCTCTCGAATCGCCGCTTGATAACATTGCAACAACTGCAATGCCCGTCGGTTAATCAGTGTGATTTGCAGTTGATTGTCGAGCATAATGAGTGCAGCAGGCGCGACATTGAGTGCCGCAAGAAGCTGCACATTCTGCTTTGTTTGTTGGGTTTGTTGCTCTTGCTGTACTTCCCTTTTAAACCACGCCATATTCTAGTCCTCGTTCGCGATCTCGGGTTGTGCTGTTTGCTGTAACTGATCAAAGTCAAATAACTGCTCTAAATTAATCAGAACCACATGCCTATCATTCACCGAGGCGATCCCTTCCATGTACCACTCTTCGCGTCGATGTAGCCCAGGCGGGGCTTTAATTTGCTCTGTACTCAAGTTATGTACCTCTGCAACGGCGTCGACCACGATGCCCAATGAGATACCTTGCTTGTCTCTTACGATGATAATTACGCTCATTGAGGTCAGCGTGGCTGGCGGCATACCAAAACACTGGCGAATATCCATGATGGGGATGTATTCTCCCCGTAACTCCAGCACACCTAACATGTGCGGCAACGAATTAGGAATACGTCGCACCTGTGACCAACCGCGAACCTCTTTCACATCCAAGATGTGCACGCCGTACTCTTCGTCTTCCAGTAAAAAACTCAAATACTCTCGTGATTGCTCCATATTTATTTCACCTATATCCAGTGCTCGATACGCAGCAACTCATCAACATTGATTAATGACATTACCCGCTGGTCAACATTGAGCAGGCCACTTACGTAGGCAATCACTTGGGAATCACCGATAGGTGGCATAATCTGCCCTTCACCTTGATCCACCACATCTGATACCGCATCCACCACAACGCCCATGACCTTGTGGTTCGCGGCTTCACTGGCGCGTAAAATCAGCACGACCGTTTCACGGTGGTAGTCCGCTTTTTTGGTGTTAAACCGCACACGTAGATCCATGACAGGCACAATCATGCCGCGCAGGTTAATGACGCCGAGAATAAATTCCGGAGAACGCGGCAATAGTGTTGGCGGCTCCCAAACTCGGATCTCTTCGACGGTTTGGATATCCACGCCATAAAGCTCACCCGCTAAATCGAAGCTCAGGTAATCGCTGCCTTGTAAACGATCGACGCGGTCGTCAATGTCCACCACGTCTTCCGACTGCATCAGATTCTGCATGGCCTCTCCTTATGCCGCGGCGATATGACCGCTAGCGTCACTGACGCGCGACAAGAATTGCGTAATGAGTCCTTGGATATCGAGGATGAGTGATACCGAGCCGTCACCCAAAATAGTGGCACCGGAAATACCTGCCACGCGGGTATAATTAGACTCTAAGCTTTTGATCACGACTTGCTGCTGACCCAGTAATTCATCGAGCAACAGCCCGACTTTCTTATCGCCCGCTTCAACCAAGCAAAGCAATTGCTTATCGAGATCCTCGCCACAGTGCCCTAACCCAAATTCTTCTTTTAAGCGCAAAATAGGGATGTTTTCATCGCGTAGGCGATAAAGCTGTACGCCAGACGCGGTTTTAATTTGTTGGCTATCAATTTGAATGGATTCGATAATAGAAATAAGTGGCACCACATAAACTTGGCCCGCCACCTTGACGAGTTGTCCGTCCAAAATCGCCAGCGTTAATGGCAAACTGATTTTGAATATGCTGCCTTTTTCGGGTGCTGAGTGCACATCGATATTACCGCCCAACTGCTCGATATTACGGCGTACGACGTCCATCCCCACACCACGCCCTGATACGTCTGATACCTGATCAGCGGTTGAAAAGCCCGGTGCGAACACAAGATTGAACACTTGCGTGTCCATCAACTCATCAATCGGTAAGTCATCTGAGATGAGGCCCTTATCCAGCGCTTTTTGCCAGATTTTTTCTTTGTTCAGTCCGGCACCATCATCGCTAACTTCAATCACAATAGAGCCGCCTTGATGATAGGCATTCAAATGCACTAACCCGATTTCGGGTTTGCCTTTTCCTTTTCGCTCTTCGGGGGACTCTAAGCCATGGTCGACCGCATTTCTTACCAAGTGCACCAGCGGGTCGGAGATACGCTCTAAAACCGTTTTATCCAGTTCAGTGCTTTCCCCTTCAATCATCAGCTCTACACGTTTACCTAACTGTGATGACAGGTCGCGAATCAAACGAGGGAAACGGTTAAAGGCAAAACTAATCGGCAACATGCGGATATCGAGCACACTCTCTTGTAGCTCTTTAGTGTTTTGCATCAACTGCTCGAGACCTGACTGGAGTTGCTCAAGTTTTTCTGGAGAAAAGTTACTACTGAGTTCAGCCAGCATAGATTGTGTGATCACTAATTCGCCGACCAAATTGATCAGGTTATCGACTTTGTCGATCTCAACACGAATGGAGGAAACGCTAGCATCACTTTTCGCTGCAGGTTTGGGCGCCGTTTTTTTGCCACTGGATTTGCTGGCTGTCTGAGCCTTGTCCGATGTTTGTTCCTCAGCAGGTTGCGCTGATGCCACAAGCGCACTATCAGAAGCCACTGTATTCTCTGAAGCTGAAGCCGTTGCCGCAGAAGAAGATCCTGCCGATGCTTCCTCATTGCGCGTAATACTCAGCTCACACTCATCTTCGACCCAATCAAAAATCGCTTCGATATCTTCACGGGGAATATGCCCATCAACGCGCACTTGCCATTTTAAAAACAATTGCTCGGGATCGAGTTCGGTAAAATCTGGCAGAGCAGAGGGATCACACACAATATCCGCCCCACCGGGGAGTGCTTCAAGCTCTCGAAGAATACGTACCGGATCATTGCCGGAAAACAACATATCTGGGTGAGGCTCAAAACCAACCAGCCATTCGCCCGCTACCGAGACAGCCGGGACATCAGCGACGTCAGGTGCTTGCGCTTCGGAGGGCGCTGCGGCCTCATTTCCCATGATGGCGTTTAGCGCTTCGGTCACCGCATCACGTTCAGAGCTGTCGTAGTCAGTGTCGTTTTCATACGACTCCAACATAGACAAAATGCAGTCCCCACCACGCAGCAGCACATCAATAGTGTGACTATCTAGCTGCCGCTTCTCTTCACGCGCTTCATCAAGCAGCGTTTCCATGTCATGGGTGAAATGACTGATATCATCGAGATTAAATGTCGCGGCCCCCCCTTTAATCGAGTGGGCTGCGCGGAATATGGTGTTAATTGATTCTAGGTCAGTGGCTTCAGGGTCAAGAGCCAATAACTCTCGCTCCAGCACTTCCAGATTCTCGCGGCATTCTTCATAAAAAATACGCCGTAGCTGGTCCATGTCCATGGCCATAGAATCCTCCGTCGATGCGCCTTACAACACGCGCTGTAGTGTNGCTTAACGATCCAGCCCGTCGCTCCGGCAGCTTTACCGGCCGACTTTTTCTCTGCTGATGTTTCGGTGGTCAACATCAAGATGGGAGTAAATTTGTACTGCGGCACGCCGCGCACTTGTCGCACAAACTCCAACCCATCCATCACTGGCATATTGACGTCTGAAATAATGAGGTCGAATTTTTTAGTCTTCGCTTTGCGCAATGCGTCTGCGCCATCGTTTGCCGTTTCAACTTGGTAACCGGCTTCTTTCAAGGTATGACTCACCATTTGCCGAATGGATACTGAATCATCTGCTGCAAGTATATTTGCCATCCTCTTACCCCAACTCCATGTATTAACGATTGAGCTTTAGTAGCTCGACCATGCCTGCGGTTTGCGCGGCGCTATACAGGCTTTCAGACACATTTTGCCACTGCAGTTCCTCTTGGGTTCGAACCAAACAAAGTAATAACTGCAAGCCCGCCCCATCAATCCGATTGACACTGCCCGCGTCTAGGGTGCACTGCTTTTCGTCGCCGATTTTGTTTGCGATTTCTTCTTTAATTGATTGAATCTGGGTGATATCTAATGACTCTCCAAGGGTAATTTCCATCACAAAGCTGCTCTAACTGTTTGTTTAAAAAAACATGTTTTTTGTTTCGCGTTATAAGTGTAGCAACTATCTACCAAGTGATGATTTTTTAGCCATAGCAAAAAAAGAGGATGTTCAGGAAGATGTTCATTTAAAACAAGAAAGCTGGACAGCAAAGACAAAAAATACAGTCGCTTAAACATTGGATGGGACGACGAAAGAAAGGCGTATGAAGAAATGCATGCCGCATGCCGGATTTGAAATTAGCGAGAATGCTCACACTTCGTACAAAACAGGGTGTAATCAGTAATGAATATTGTTTGTTAGGCGTTTAAGCTGAAATTTACTTTGACATTATGCAGTTAATACTATTAAATAGCGCTCCTTAGCCCGGATAGCTCAGTCGGTAGAGCAGGGGATTGAAAATCCCCGTGTCGGTGGTTCGATTCCGCCTCCGGGCACCATGTTTATGAAAATCCCTGCTCTCTCGAGTGGGGATTTTTTTATGCCGACACCGTGTCGGTGGCCTTGCAGGCCGCAATCTATTCCGCCTCCGGGCACCATGTTTATGAGAATCCCTGCTCTCACGAGTGGGGATTTTTTTATCTGTTTTTTATCTCGTTATCTCCACACTCACGTTTATCATCTGTCCATCACGCTTCATGTTGGTTTTCCTATCTAGCTAGGGAAAAGCGCCCGCCGAATCAATTAAAGTCGGCTATCTTTGTAATACATCAGTGGCAACATGATTGAGTGGGGATATCAGAGATATCAATAGTCTGTGTGGCACCCCGCATTAAACCACATACTGTACTGGTAGTATGGCGTAACACCACATTCATTCACGGACCAAACAGGCGCAAATCTCCCAGAGTGAGCATGGCAGCAGGTAGCATTAAGCTTTCGACCGAACGGCTACAAGCCGGTTTATATATAAAACTCCCACTGAAGTGGCGTGATCACCCTTTTATGCTGAATCGTTTTCAAATTGAGAGCGATGCACAAGCCAAGGTGATTCGCTCGCTCCCGATTAGTTTCGTGTATTACTACCCAGATAAAAGCATTTCGACGCCTCTCCCTGCACTTGCTGAGAAAACGGAAAATCCTGACGAGGTGGATCCCAACGCCGTGCACCGTGAAAAAGCAGCCATGGAGCAAGAAAAGCAGAAACGGATAGAAGAGCAGCGCCGTTTTCGCGCCCGTATTCAGAAAGTACAGCAACACTATCAACGTTCTATGGCACAGCTTCGCGCTATCAATATGAAGGTGTCACAGCGCCCCCAAGCCGCCAATGAGGATGTCCGCATGCTGGTGGATAGTCTGATGGTTGTTGGCGGCGAAGCAAACGTCACTCTTCATTTGATGGACGACCCTTCTCTTGCGGAAGATATGTATGCGCACTCATTGAATGTGGCAGTATTGGCCCTGATGCTGGCCAGAAGCCATGGTTACGACAATGATAAAATCCGCGCTCTTTTAACCGGCGCCGTTCTTCATGATATTGGGACTAAAAAAGTCCCGTCGGCGATTATTCGTAAAAAAGAGCGTTTGACTGAACCGGAGATGAATTACTATCGCTTGCATGTCGCTTACGGCTCGGAGCTGATTACTGAAATGGATGAGTGTACGTCGAGCGTGGAGAAGATCCTTGCCCAGCACCATGAATACGCCGATGGCAGTGGTTTTCCTGAGGGCCTTCAAGGGGATAATATCGACGAGATGGCGCAAATCGTCAGCATGATGAACTTTTACGATCGGTTATGCCGCCCTCAATTTGGTGCGCCGGCACGCATGCCATTTGCCGCCCTATCTCATCTTTTTAAAGACAACAAAGATAAATTTAACCCGCGGTTGCTAGCACTGTTTGTCAAAATGATGGGCGTGTATCCACCCGGTACCGTGGTAAGACTGTCAAGTGGTGAGACGGGAATGATCATATCGGTCAATAGTAGTGCTCTGCTGAAACCCAACGTCATGCTTTACGACCCAGAAATTCCAGCGGATCAAGCGACCATTATTGATATGCGAGAGAGTGATCTAGAGATAGACACCGCCGTGCCTATCTCTAAGTTACCGCAGGAAATTAAAGATTATTTGAAACCGAGAACACGGATTTCCTACTTTATGGATGGGGATGGCTAGTGACTGGCCGACTCGACTTTTTCTGTCTTGTCCGCAGCACGCTGTAATTCAACCACCAGATTGTCAATTAAGCGCGTCTGTCCCAAGTAAGCCGCCACTAAGATAACAGCTTGACGACTCTCTTCAGTGACTTGGCCAAGGGTTGACGCATCACGGATATAAAACTCATCCGGTTGCAAGCCAGCGGCACGGAGTTGATCGTGCGCATCTTCAATGAGATCGTCCAGATCACGACGGCCATTACGCATCTGTGCGCTCATCCAACGCATCGTTTTCGCGAGCACTGGCGCACGCTGGCGCTCATCGACAGTCAGGTTGTTGTTGCGAGAGCTCATCGCCAAGCCATCACTCTCACGCACAGTTGGCACACCGACAATCTCAATCGGCATCGCCATATCTGTGACCATTTTGCGGATCACAGCAAGTTGCTGAAAGTCTTTCTCGCCAAAGCACGCCACACTGGGCTGTACTAAGTTAAAGAGCTTAGTGACGACGGTCGCCACCCCACGAAAATGTCCGGGGCGCGATGCGCCTTCCAGCATGGTGGCGAGCCCTGGGACGTCCACCGTGGTGTGTGTCTCAAGCCCTTGAGGATAAAGCACCTCAGCACTCGGGGTGAAGACGAGATCGACGCCCTCTTCACGCAATTTGGCTAAATCGTCTTCCAAAGTGCGTGGATAATTGGCCAGATCGTCTGCTCGGTCAAACTGCATCGGGTTCACAAAGATGCTTACCGCCACCACTTCACCAAGCTCACGCGCCTTACGCACCAGCGTTAAATGCCCTTGGTGTAAATTGCCCATTGTGGGTACAAACGCAATGCGTTTATCGGCTTTTCGCCACTGGCTAATCTGATCGCGCAGCGGCGCAACCTCAGAAATCACCTGCATACTCGGCCTCTCTATTTAAACGTATGTGCGGGACCCGGAAACTCACCGCTTGCTACTTCTTTGACGTACTTGGCCACCGCTTCACGCGCGTCGCCAGTTTCAGCCAAATAATTTTTTGAGAATTTAGGCATGTAATTGGCAGAGACACCGAGCATATCATGCATGACCAAAATTTGACCATCGGTGTCACCGCCCGCACCGATTCCAATCACGGGTACCGACACAGTGTCAGTAATACGCTTAGCCAGTGAGGCGGGAACGCATTCCAGCAAGATGATCTGCGCGCCGGCTTTTTCTAGCGCGACCGCATCAGCCACCATCTGCTCGGCTTTATCTTCCTCACGGCCTTGTACTTTAAAGCCACCGAAAATATTGACTGACTGAGGGGTGAGACCCAAGTGCGCACAAACAGGTACGGCACGCTCGGTCAGCATTTTTACTGCGTCCACCAGCCATGATCCGCCTTCAATCTTTACCATATTGGCGCCAGCTTTGATCAGCTCAGCAGCATTGGCACAGGCTTGCTCCGGTGTGGCACAGCTCATAAATGGCATATCTGCCATCAGCAAGCTATTTGGGCTACCCGCACGCACGCAACGGGTGTGATAAGCCAGTTCTTCAACCGACACCGATAAGGTATCGCTCTTTCCTTGCAGAACCATTCCAAGCGAATCGCCTACAAGTAAAACAGGCACTTCCTGTTGCTCGAACAATTGGGCAAAACTCGCATCATAAGCCGTCAGTGATGCAAACTTTTGGCCCTGCTGCTTCCATGTCATCAGATCAGTGATTGTGATTTTTTTCATTATGTCTCCCAAAGCCTGAAACTGGGGCCCACCGATTAAGCGTGATCGCTAATACGGGTTAAACCATTACGATCGACGCGCGTCAGGCTCGCGGCGAGGGTGCTGCCGTCGGGCAAGCACAAGTCGGGGGCAATGTCGGCAAGTGGATAAAGCACGAACTCGCGCACTTTCATGCCGTAGTGTGGCACCGTCAGTCGCGGATGATCGATGACGCGATTGCCATAGAGCAAAATGTCGAGGTCCAAGGTTCTTGGCCCCCAGCGTTCTGCTTTGCGTTCCCTGCCATAATCAAGCTCAATCGCTTGCGTTGCATCCAATAGTGTCAAAGGGTCAAGGTGGGTGTCCAGCGCAATCACCGCGTTAATATAATCCGGCTGATCAGCTGGCCCCATAGGTTTACTCGTGTAAAGCGGAGATGCCGCAACAAACTGACTTTGCGGCAATTGCTTTAAGGCAGCAATCGCTTGGTTCGCCTTTTCTATCGGGTTCCCCAAGTTACTACCAATGGCGATATACACACGATTCATGAAGATGAATTCGATTGTGGTTTACGTCGTCGTGGCGCTTGCTTACGACGGCGAGGTTTACGTGTATTACTCACTTTATTAATGGCGCGGACCATTTTCTGTCGGCCACCTTGGTCGGCACGTTGGAAATCACGCCACCATGCACCTAGCACCTCGGTATCTCCACCTTCAACCGCACCACGCATTTCTAACAAATCAAACGCCGCACGGAATTTGGATTCGTCGAGCAATTTGAAGGCGCGAGCCCCTGTGCGACGCGTCATGCGCATTTGCAGTTGCCAGATTTCTCGTACCATTGCCGTGAAACGGCGTGGAATTGCCACCGTTTTCACTTGCTCGTCCAGGATGTCGTTAGCGGCTACCATAAAGGCATCGTAATAACTCAAGCCACTTTCGAACGTCATCTCCTCAGCACGTGTTACCACGGGATACCAAAGCATGGCAGCAAACAAAAAGGCTGGATTAATCCGTTGACTGTTGGCGATCCGTTTATCCGTGGAGCTTAAGACCTGCTCAAGCATTTGTTCGGTTTGACTGGTGTGCTCTTCGGTAAAGTGCGCCGCAACCGCAGGGAAAAGCTGTTCGAAGAGATGATACTCTCGCAACATTTTATAGGTTGCCAAGCCTTGACCTGCTTGCAGCAGTTTCAGACTTTCTTCAAACATGCGCGCCGACGGGATTTCTTGTAGCAACGGGGCCAAGGTTTCAATCGGTGCGGCCGTGGCCGGATTGATGGTCATGTCGAGTTTGACGGCAAAGCGTACCGCACGCAACATCCGCACCGGATCTTCGCGATAGCGCGTTTCAGGATCACCAATCAAACGAATAATGCGGTTGTTCAGGTCGTCCACACCACCGGCGTAATCTCGAATCGAAAAATCAGCGATGTTGTAATACAGCGCGTTAACGGTGAAATCGCGACGTTGTGCATCTTCATCAATGCTGCCATAGACATTGTCTCTTAGCAGCATGCCGTCTTCTGAACGCGCCGTGTGCTTACTTTTCTTTGGATCAGTGTGATGACCTCGGAAGGTCGCCACTTCAATCACATCACGGCCGAACAGAATATGGGCAAGACGAAATCGCCGTCCGACAAGGCGGCAGTTTCGGAATAGCTTACGCACTTCATCTGGCGTGGCATTGGTGGCGATATCAAAGTCTTTGGGGTCACGCCCCAAGAGTAAATCACGCACACCGCCACCGACGAGGTACGCCTCATAGCCCGCTTTATGCAGGCGATAGAGCACTTTCAGCGCATTTTCGCTGATACCTTTTCGCGAAATGCCATGTGCTTTGCGGGGGATAACTTCCAACTTAAGATCCTCTATTGCTCGTGATTTATTATCACGATTCAGAACCTTACGGCAAAAGCTGGTCACTCGATTAAAGATAGCTCACCTCGTCATTTACAGTTCGGGCCATGAAACAGCGGCATATAATATATCAGGGTGGGAAATTTTAGAATGCTGTCTTTACCTCTGTTTCCCGTGGCAGGGTGGCTATTGACCATCTTTTTACCGCTTCTGCCAATAATTCTCCCGGTTTCGCCGAGCGCCAATCCGGATAAAATGGCATTCCCAAAAACGCTAATGCGGCTAGCAACGCTGGCATTGGGTCGGCGCGATTAATCGCGGGAGCATGATTCTGCTTAGATAATTTGTTCCCATCGGCATTGACTGCCAAGGGCAAGTGTAGATAGCGTGGCGCCACCTTACCCAGCTTTTGATATAAGGCAATGTGACGCCCTGTGGGCATAATTAAATCCGCGCCGCGCACCACATCCGTAATGCCTTGGTCAATGTCATCCAAGACCACCGCGAGATTATAGGCATACAGACCATCACGCCGTTTGATAATAAAGTCTTCACGGGCAAGTGCCGCATCCATGTCTAGCGTACCGTGAAGCCGGTCCTCAAAGGCGAGGATTGCTGCCGGGCTTTTTAAACGTACCGCCGCTTGCTCTGGCCCGTGATGCTTCTCTCGGCATGTCCCTAAATAGATGCCACCTGCCGCTTTAATTTGTTTACGTGTGCACGTGCAATAGTACGCCTCGCCCGAGGCTAACCACGCATCAATCTGCGCTTGATAATCAAGCAAGTGATCACTTTGATACCGCACCGCACCGTCCCAATGCAGCCCATAGGCTTCGAGTGTTTGCAAAATATCACTCGCCGCCCCTGCAACCTCTCGCGGCGGATCAATATCTTCGATTCTCACCAGCCATTGTCCATCGTGAGCGCGTGCATCTAAGTAGGAGCCTAGCGCAGCGACCAAGGAACCAAAATGCAAAGGGCCGGACGGTGAAGGCGCAAAGCGGCCAATATAGTGCGTGTGCGAGGTCATGATAAGCGGGCAATCAAGGGCATAAGCCTGGTGGCAACAAGGAATAGCGCAAATTGTACGGGGATATAGCCTGAACACAAGCATACCAAGACACAAAAAGGGAGCCGAAGCTCCCTTTTATCCAATTGGGTATACCGCCAATTCACTGCATTGGCTGTCGGGGCAATTAGCCCGCCATTTGCTTTTCTTTAAGCTCAGCAAGCGTTTTGCAGTCGATACATAGCTCGGCGGTCGGACGCGCTTCAAGGCGACGAATACCGATTTCCACACCGCACGAGTCACAAAAACCGAAGTCATCGTCTTCAATGCGTTGTAGGGTTTTGTCGATTTTTTTGATCAACTTGCGCTCACGATCGCGGTTACGCAGCTCCAAACTGAACTCCTCTTCCTGCGCCGCTCGGTCAACAGGATCGGGAAAGTTTGCCGCTTCGTCTTTCATATGGTTAACCGTACGATCGACTTCTTCCCTGAGCTGATTACGCCACGCGTTGAGGATTTTACGGAAATGCTCGAGCTGTGGCTCGCCCATATATTCCTCACCAGGCTTCTCCTGGTATGGCTCTAATCCGGCAATGGCCAGGATGCCCAGCGATTTCTTTTCTTTGCTTTCTGGCATTCAGCTTCTCCTAAAAACACCTTGACATGACCCGTGTCAGTCAAATGAGGGCGCTATCTATATCAGAAAGCCTATAGGGTGGCAATCTTTGATTTACGCCCTGCTACGCCCAGTGTGAACATGTCTACACTTTTGCTGTATTCGCAACAAAAGGTACGGAATTAACCAGTATTAGCTCACTTGGCGACAACTCAGCTTGGTAACAAATTACTTCCACACCCGCCGCCACCGCGTCATTTAATAACTGATTATAGTCCGCGTCGATATGGGGGGCACCGGTGACTTTTTCAATCCCTGAATGCAAAACAGCAAACAGTAATACGGCACGATGGCCTTGTTCGACCATTGAAATCAGTTCACGCAGATGCTTTTGCCCTCGGGTTGATACCGCATCTGGGAAGGCTCCCCAGCCATCCTCCTCTAATAAGGTGACACTCTTTACTTCTATATAGCAGTCCGTTTTGTCATCGTCACGTAATAGAAGGTCTATGCGACTGTTTTCGCTGCCATAGCGTACTTCTGTCTGTAATTGTGTATAGCCGGCTAGTTCAGGAATACGCCCAGCCTCAATCGCCTCGACCACTAAGGTGTTGGCGCGGGCCGTATTGACACAAATCCAGTGACCTTGCTGAGTGTAATTGAGCTCCCAGCTATTCGGATATTTACGCTTTGTATTGTCCGACGTGGAATACCACACGGTATCACCGGGAGTTGCACAACCCGTCATAGCGCCTGTATTGGCACAATGCATCGTCAAGGTATCGCCATTGGCCAGCGTGACATCGGTTAAAAAGCGTTTATAACGGCGCACTAAAGTGGCCGACTGGAGTGGTGGCGAAAACTGCATGCTCAATTCCTGCTAGTAAGATCAAACGCATGTAAGCATTGGTATAAGGCTATCCCCTCACTATCACGCGGGCCATGTGTGGCTGGATGAGAAGGCGAAGCGTAGAGACCAAAGCGTTGGCAAGTAAATGTTAGCGACGGTAGCGACGGTCCGTCCAAACCTTGAACGGTTTTAACCCCTCGACGTAACGTGATGTGAGGAGTAAACGCATGACTATCACGCTGTGCTGGCCAAGCTGCTAACTGGCTTAAGCGATGGGCCAGATCGCACAACATAGCGGGCGGCGTCGCGACGGTGGCACAAGCGATGTTTGGCCCTGACCAGATGGCTAATTGTGATAATGTCAGGGAGAATGAGGAGAGACAAATAGCGTTGGCCTCTTCACACAACGCTGGTAACACCACCTTCGGCACGTCCCCTAAAAACGCTAGCGTGAGGTGCAAGTTGGCGTCAGGCACGGCGCGCCCTTCCCCTGATAGCTGATTTTTATAGTCAGCCAGCGCCTCTCTGGCAGCAAGGTTCACGCTCTCATTCAAGCCCAGCGCGAAAAATACTCGCATGGGGTCTCCTTTTGCGTCTGGTTCGTTAAAATAACCGCTTTGATTCTGACACAAAGGGCAAACGCTTGTCTCAGCTTCCGATTGATGCCGTGATTCCGCCGTTAATTGACGGCTTGCGCCAGTACCCACAAATCATTTTATCGGCGCCACCGGGCGCCGGTAAGTCAACGCGCCTGCCACTCGCACTGCTCGAACGCACCGCCTTAACCGGCAAAATCCTACTCCTTGAACCAAGACGTTTAGCTGCGCGAAACATCGCTGCTTTTTTAGCGCAACAGTTAAATGAACCAGTTGGACAAACCGTGGGGCTGAGAATGCGTGGCCACACACAAGTCAGTGCCAACACCCGCTTAGAAGTAGTTACCGAAGGTGTCCTGACGCGCTTACTGCAACAAGACCCCATGCTAGAAGACGTAAGCCTGATCCTATTCGATGAGTTTCACGAGCGCAGTTTACACGCCGATCTAGCGCTGGCCCTAAGTCTCGACAGCCAAGCGGGCCTGCGCGACGACTTACGTTTAATTGTGATGTCAGCGACCTTAGACAATCACGCCTTATGTCAATGTCTGCCTGACGCATTGGTACTCGCCACCGAAGGGCGAAGCTTTCCAATTCATTATCACTATCAGCCAATCGCTCGCCGTGACCAGTGGGAAAGTGCGGTGGCACGCGCCAGTCTCGACTTTATCCGACAACACTCAGGCTCGGCACTGATGTTTTTGCCCGGGATGCAGGCAATACGCCGCGTCCATCAAGCGCTACAAAACACGCTTCCCGATGACATGGATTTACATCTGCTTCACGGTAGCCTCGACTTTTCAGCGCAGCAAGCGGCTATCGCACCTGCACCCAAGGGAAGGAGAAAGTGGGTACTGACCACCAATATTGCAGAAACCAGTTTGACGATTGATGGGGTCCAGCTGGTCATTGATACGGGTCTTGAACGTTTGGTGACCCACCACGCGCAGACGGGTATCGATAAGCTCGTCACTCGGCATATTGCGCGCAGCTCTGCAGTACAGCGCGCAGGACGGGCCGGACGACTCAGCGAGGGACATTGCTTACGTCTTTATAGTGAGGAGCAATTCCAGCGCCTGCCAGCGGCCCCTGATGCACCGATTCTGCGCGAAGACTTAACCGACTTGGCGCTTAATGTGATCCAATGGGGCTGTGACGTCCAAGATTTACATTGGCTTGACGCGCCCCCCGCGAAACATTGGCAAGCTGCCTGCCAAAGACTGACACAATTGGGCCTGACGGATACACGACAGACATTCACCGCGCTCGGGCAACGGGCTAGCCAATTGGCCGCCCAACCTCGCGCTGCAGCGATGCTCGCACGCGTGGAAACGGCCGCCACATCGGTGCAATCGACCGCTTGCTGGTTAGCCGCTTGGGTGGATAAACCGGTCAGAGGAAACGGATCATTATCGCTTATCGATCAGGTGCGCGCCGCGATGTCATCGCGAGAGCATCAATCACGGGCCAAGTCGCTGGCTCACGCACTTGGCATCCGTTTGACCCATACACTCGATGAGCAGGCATTGCCGTTATTGGCCGCTTTCGTTTGGCCCGATCGCATTGCGCAATCACGTGGGCAATCGGGGCGCTTTGTGATGGCAAATGGTCACGGCGTCACACTCGACAGCCAAGATCCCCTGAGCCATGCCGACACGCTGGTGATCTGTGATGTAATGGCCAGCGAGCGTAGCGATAGCCGGGCCTACTGCGCCATTGCGTTATCCCTGACGACCTTGAGTGAGGCTCGTCCCGATCTGTTTACACACCGAGAAGTGATCGCGTGGGATGAACAGCGTGGCACGCTACGTGCAGAAAAACAGCAGTGTTTGGGAGAGCTGGTGCTTAGCCGCCAACCGCTTGATACGCTTACCGCGGAGCAGAAAGTGCAAGGGTTGCTTGATGCGGTTCGTCAAAAWGGCCTTCATGCATTGAATTGGCAGCCAGAAAGTCAGTCCTTACTCACACGGGCGCGCTGCGCACAGGCGTGGGGACTCGACATTAGGTTACCGCCTTTAAGCGATGCGGACTTGCTTAACACCCTCGATACATGGCTTGCGCCGTTTATGCATGGCCTGTCGCGTTGGCAAGCACTTAAACAGTTAGATCTAAAACCAGTACTCGAAGCTTGGTTTGGGTATGAGACGACGCAACAGCTTAACGCCGCCCTACCCACTCACCTAACGGTGCCGACTGGCTCTCGCTATCGACTACGCTACGAGTCTAACAAGGCACCGGTTTTGGCGGTGAAGATGCAAGAGATGTACGGACAAGCGCAAACACCGACGCTTGCCAATGGTAAGGTAGCGGTCCAGCTTGAGCTGTTGTCCCCTGCCGGACGACCGTTACAAATAACCCAAGACTTAGCGGGCTTTTGGCAAGGGGCCTATAAAGAGGTGCAAAAAGAAATGAAGGGACGCTACCCTAAACACCTTTGGCCGGATGACCCAGCCAATCATGTGCCCACRCGCAAAACGAAACGCCATTTTAACCAGAGTTAACCGATTGTATGGCTAATAAAAAAACACGCACTAGCACTAAGAAACGCACCGCGCCGACCCGTCGCACTAAAAAAGCGACCGCCAAGCCAAGCTGGACCAAGCGCTTGCTTGCCTTCGGCTTTAAATGCAGTTTGGTCGGTATAGCGGCTATCGTTATCCTCGGTATTTACTTAGATGGCAAAATCCAAGACAAGTTTAATGGTCAAATTTGGCAGCTCCCGGGCGTTGTCTATGGCCGTGTGATTAGCCTGTCACCGGGGAGCGATTTTTCCTTGGTTCAGTTGCGCCAGCAGCTAGATGCACTCAACTACCAAAAAGTGCGTACCCCCAAGCGCCCCGGTGAATACTCAGCGTCGCAGACACGGTTAGAAATCATCCGCCGTCCGTTCGACTTTGAAGACGGTCCGGCCACCGCTCGGCACGCCATGCTAAGCTTTAACGGCAACCAAGTGACCAAAATCACCGAGGTAAGCAGCAACCAACCGCTTGGGCTGTTGCGTATCGAACCCAAGTTATTGGGGATGATGGAGTCTGGGATCCACGAACAGCGTTTATTTTTACCCCGGGAGCGCTTTCCTGAATTTCTGGTAGAAGCCCTGATCACAACCGAAGACCGCGACTTTTACCACCACGAGGGGGTCTCGCCAACGGGAATATTGCGAGCCTTGGTGGCCAATATTCGTGCAGGTCGCACTGTACAAGGTGGCTCAACCCTCACCCAACAGCTCGCCAAAAACCTGTTCCTAACCCGTGACCGCACCTTGTGGCGAAAAGTCCAAGAGGCCTACATGGCACTGTTGCTCGATTTTCGGTATAGCAAAGACAAAATCCTCGAGGCTTACCTCAATGAAGTGTATCTCGGTCAAAACCGCGGTGAACCTGTGCATGGATTTCCATTGGGCGCCAGACTCTACTTTGGACGTCCCATCAACGAGCTGCGCGTTGACCAACTTGCGTTGTTGGTTGGCATGGTCAAGGGGCCGTCTTATTACAACCCGTTCCGTCATCCCGAGCGCGCGAAAACTCGTCGCGATCTCGTTTTACGGTTAATGATGGAGCAAAACCTACTCACCAGCGCAGACTATGATGCGGCCGCCAGCCGCCCGCTAGATATTCAAAGCACGCCCTCGCTGGCAAGCCCCCAACCGGCTTACTTTGATCAGCTCAAAGAAGAAATTCGTCAAAAGGTCGGCGACAAATACGCTGCTGGTGCTGGCCTGCGCATATTCACCACCCTCGATCCTGTCTCTCAACAGGCCATCGAAGGAGCGGTGACCACTAAGGTCAAAGCATTAAAAGGACGGGCCGGTAACCAACTGGAAGCAGCCGCAGTAATTGCCGACCGTCGCAGTGGCGAAGTTCGCGCCATGGTCGGCGGCGCAAAGCCCGGTTTCGCCGGATTTAACCGCGCCCTGAACGCAAAACGCCCGATCGGATCATTGGCTAAACCGGCGGTGTATCTCGCGGCATTAAGCCATCCGACCCGTTTTCAGCTTACCAGCGACATTGACGACAAACCTATTCGTCTTGAGGGCAGTCAAGGCAGCAGTTGGCAACCGCGAAACTATGACCGTCAATACCGAGGCAGTGTGTCTTTGCTCACGGCACTGGCCAAGTCGTATAACGTGCCCACGGTGAATCTCGGCATGCAACTGGGCTTAGGTGAAGTGATTGACACCTTCGGCAAGCTGGGTGCCAATACTGATGCCATTCCACGCGTGCCATCCGTGCTGCTTGGTACATTTAGCATGAGTCCGTTTGACGTTACTCAGATGTATCAAACCCTCGGCAGTGCTGGTCAGCGCGCGCCTCTCACCGCACTGCGGGCTGTGACCACCAAAGAAGGCCATAGTCTTTATCGCAACTGGCCCAAAGCAGAGCGTGTCGTACCAGAGCAAGCCGGTTGGTTAACCTTATATGCGATGAAACAAGTCGTTCAACAAGGAACGGGCCGCTACTTACGGCAACATCATGGCCAGTTTGCACTCGCCGGTAAAACAGGTACAACCGACGATAACCGTGATAGCTGGTTTGTTGGCATGGATGATAAGGAAGTCACCACTATTTGGTTGGGCCGTGATGACAACCAATCAACGGGACTGACCGGTGCATCAGGGGCGTTGCGTGTCTATGACGATTACCTCACGCGCCGCGGTGCGAGCAACCTCAGCGTCGCGTGGCCTGCACAAGTCACTACGGTCACGGTGCAGCATAACGCGAGTCGCTATCAACTGGACTGTTACGGTAACCAAAAACTCCCTATGTGGGATCCGAGTGGTGAGTTAGCGAAACGGTGTGATAARCCAGACCCAGTCGGATGGCTGAAAGGCTTGTTAAACTAAACCAAAAAGCCCCAGTTTGGATAGCTGGGGCTTTTTTAACGATCAATTAGATAGCGTCATCTTAGCGATGAATTAACCCTCGCTTAGCTGCGCAATCCGGTGCCTCGAGAAATTAATCCCCATGCCAAGGCATACAGCCCCGCAATAAACAGCAGTAAGACGCCAAACGAGGTGGTAATCCCCACATCCGAGACACCCAAAAAGCCGTAACGGAAGGCGTTAACCATATACACAATCGGGTTCAGTTTTGACACGCCCTGCCAAAACTCTGGCAACAGTGATAGCGAGTAAAAGACCCCACCTAAATAGGTCAATGGCGTGAGGACAAAGGTTGGGATCAAGCTTATATCGTCGAAGGTTTTGGCGAAGATCGCATTGATTAATCCCCCCAGCGCAAACACCGCCGACGTCAGCACCACGGTCGTAATAACAATCAGTGGGTGCGCGATTTGCAAGTCGACGAAAAACAGGGAGGTCATGGTCACCAAGGCACCCACAGCCAAGCCGCGACACATCCCACCACCAATGTAGCCGGCAATGATCACGTAGTTTGGAATCGGCGCGACCAACAACTCCTCAATATTATGTTGGAACTTGGCACTAAAGAAGGACGATGCCACATTCGAGTAAGAGTTGGTTATCACCGACATCATGATAAGCCCGGGCACGATGTACTCCATGTAAGTGAAGCCTTCCATTTCACCAATTCGAGAGCCAATCAGGTTACCGAAAATAATAAAATAGAGGCTCATGGTAATCGCTGGTGGCACCAGGGTCTGTACCCAAATACGCGTAAAGCGGACCACTTCTTTGTGGATCAGGGTACGAAAAGCGACCCAATACAAGGCATTCATGCGTGGCCCTCCCCGTTTTGCTGAATCAAGGTGACAAACAGCTCCTCAAGACGATTCGCCTTGTTTCGCATCGACAGCACTTGTACACCTTGTTGCGACAATTGTTCGAATACCGGCGTCAGCCCGACTGATTTATTCACCTCCACTTCAAGAGTGTTAGTGTCGGTTTTTTGCCAATTCACGCCGTCTAAGGTGCTGAGCTTATGTCCGGGCTGCAAATCAAGAATGAAGGTTTCCGCGTCCAACTTGGCAAGCAGTGCTTTCATGGACGTGTCTTCCACCAGCTCACCTCGATTGATGATACCGATGTTTCGACACAGCATTTCCGCTTCTTCGAGATAGTGGGTGGTCAAAATAATGGTGATCCCTTGGCGGTTTATCTCACTGAGAAAATCCCACATCGAGCGACGCAGCTCGATATCCACCCCTGCTGTCGGCTCGTCCAAGATCAATAAGCGAGGCTCGTGCATTAATGCGCGGGCAATCATCAAGCGACGCTTCATCCCACCCGATAAGTTCCGTGCTGGCTCATGGCGTTTATCCCACAAGTCGAGCTGAGAGAGGTATTTTTTCGCACGCTCTTTGGCCTGAGCACGCGGCACACCGTAGTATCCAGCTTGGTTCACCACAATCTGCTGCACTTTTTCAAACTGATTAAAGTTAAACTCTTGCGGCACAAGGCCAATTTGCTTTTTGGCTTCCACCTTTTGCGTGTCTAAGTCGTAGCCAAAAATGCTCACCTGACCTTGGGTCTTGTTGACCAGTGAGCTCAATATGCCAATGGTGGTCGATTTTCCCGCCCCATTAGGCCCCAATAGCGCATAAAAATCGCCCTCCTCCACGGAGAGCGATACCCCTTTAAGCGCCTTGACATTGGACCCGTACGTTTTCACCAGGTCCTTAATTTCGATTGCTTTCATAAGCTCCCGTTACGTTTAAGCCATAACTTCGGTCACTTTGTGCGCGGCGCGTAATGCGTCATAACGGCTATCAAAGGTGTGGTCGTCAGTGAGCCAATTTTTTACATGCAAGCGCTCTAATTGGTCCCGCGTTTTTTGGTGGGGACAGAGCAAAAAGACTTGGCAATTCACGTCTAACGCATCTTTGATGGCATTTTCCAGCGCTAGACCGACAGTCATATCAATCATGGGCACGTCGCTAAGGTCGAGGATCATGACATCAAATTCCTCAATTTTGCTGTGTTGACGTGCAATCGCTTTTGAGACACTGAATATCATTGGGCCTGAGAGGTAGAAAAACAACACTTTTCCGTTCGCGCTGTCTAATAAGGCACGCTCCATATCGTTAAGCGGTACATCGTCCTCATCAGCATCACTGATCGCTTTCACCTGCTTTTCTTGCTCTCGGCTCAGGTGTTCAATCGCGATAATATTGGCGATAAACACCCCAACGCCAACTGCGACAATCAAGTCCACCAGTACGGTCAGCACCATCACACCATACATGATAACGGTTTGATGCAAACTGACTTTATGCGCACGTTGGATGAAGGTGCGGTCAAGAATATTAAAACCGACATAAATAGCGATACCCGCCAATACCGCCATCGGAATGGGCTCGGTCAGAAAGCCGGCGACTAAGATGACCGCCGCGAGCAAGAGTGCACGGATAATGGCCGACAACGGAGAGCGTCCCCCCACCTGCACATTGACGACCGTCCCCATGGTACCGCCAGCCCCTGGCAACGCGCCGAATAACCCAGCAACCATATTCGCTAACCCTTGGCCGCGTAACTCTTTGTCCGAGTCATGTTCCTCGCGAGTGAGTGAATCGGCAATCACTGCTGACAATAAGGTATCAATACAGCCTAAGGTCCCGAGTACCAAGGCATCGACCATCATGGTGGTGAGCATTTCACTATTAAATTGAGGCAACACCAAGGTCGGCAGCCCGGTTGGGATCTCACCAATCCGGCGAATCGCTGCCAAATCAAACCATGTAATCGACAGTAAGGTGACCACAACGAGCGCAACCAGCTGCACCGGCATATAGCGCCGATAACGCTGTGGAAAGGAGAACAAAATACCCAGTGTCACCAGCCCCAACAGTAATTCGCTTTGCTGAGTGTGAGCAATCAGATCGGGAAGACTTTTAAGCGTGCCTAACACCCCGCCATCAGGCGTGGCTTGGCCCAGCAAGGGTGGTAGTTGGAGAATAATCAGGATAACGCCAATCCCCGACATAAAACCGGAGATCACACTGTAGGGCATTAAGGTCACGTATTTGCCCAGTTTGAGTGTCCCCAATATCACTTGGAACAGGCCGGCCATCATCACTACGGTAAAGCCCATTGCCATGCCGCCCTCAGGATAGCGCGACACCATGGTAGTGAGCACCGCGGTCATAATCACCGTCATCGGCCCAGTTGGCTCAGAAATAAGCGTTGAAGAGCCACCAAATAAAGCAGCAAACAAGCCCACTAAAATGGCGCCCCACATTCCGGCTTCCGCCCCCGCTCCTGACGCTACCCCGAACGCCAGCGAGAGGGGCAAAGAGATAACCGCCGTGGTGACGCCCCCAAACAGGTCCCCTTTGAGGGTCCAGTTTTTGAATCGTTCGAATTTCAAAACCTTTGATCCTTTCAAGTCGTATGCAGTTTCACGGCCATGACGGCTTTACTCACTGGCACGGGACTCACCCGGTGCGCGGGCGCCAGTATATAGGAATGTGTGTAAGATCAAATCAGGTAGGAAAACACGTGGTCAAGTTTCAAGCAAATGATTCGAAATGCGTAGAAATGTGGCAAATTTAAAATAAAAGCGTTGTAAAATAAGGTTTGTCAAAAACTTAGCATCGCTAAAAAATCGCGAAAAGCGCGACATCACCGTCAAGGCCACGTCGCGCTATGAGGTTATGGCATTACTTCAACTAACCGGTTAGCCGCTTCGAGCGCCGGCTTACGTGTGGTGAAAATGTGCGCATCGCGAACCCAATCACCTATGTGTAAGCGCTGCAATTGCTCACGCGTTTCGTCATGCGGGCACAGTAAAAACACCGTACAATTCGCTTCTCGTGCATCTTTAATCGCGTTTTCGAGCGCGAGCCCAACGGTCATATCCAGCATAGGCACATCACTTAAGTCCAAAATCATCACACGGAACTCATTGATATGCGCATGCTGACGCGCAATGGCTTTAGAGACGCTGAAAATCATGGGCCCGGATAAATAGAAGAACAGTACTTGTCCATTACTGGCATCTAAAAGGGCACGCTCCTCATCATTAAGCGGTACCTCGTCATCCTCGGCATCACTGATTGCGCGCACTTGTTTCGCTTGCTCGCGACTGAGTCGTTCTATTACCAGTAAGTTAGCGATAAAGACCCCTAATCCCACCGCCACGATTAAGTCAACGAACACAGTCAGTGCCATTACGCCATACATGATCCCCGTCTGCTGCAAACTGATTTTGTGGGCGCGATGCAAAAAGCTCCAATCTAAAATATTAAAGCCGACATACAAGGCGATGCCCGCCAACACTGCCATCGGGATGGGCGCGGTCAACGCACCGGCCACCAACACCACCGCAGCCAGAATAAGCGCCCGCAAAATGCCCGATAACGGCGAACGCGCCCCCACTTGGACATTGACTACAGTGCCCATGGTGGCCCCCGCACCGGGTAAGGCGCCAAATAGCCCTGCGATCATATTGGCAATGCCTTGTCCGCGCAGCTCACGATCCGAGTCATGCTCTTGTCTGGTCAGCGAGTCCGCAATCACGGCGGTTAACAGGGTATCAATACAGCCGAGCGTCCCGAGTACCAGTGCATCAATGACCATAGCGGTAAAATGCTCGGGGGTGATATGGGGGATCACGAGCGACGGCAGGCCGGTTGGGATCTCACCAATTCGACGAATGCTGTCCGTATCAAAGAGTACCACCGACACCAAGGTAATACTGACAAGTGCCACCAGTTGCGCGGGAATTAAACGGCGGTACTTAGCGRGAAAGTAAAACAAAATCCCCAGCGTGAGCGCGCCGAGAAAGACTTCTTTAATGTCGGCATTAACCAGTAAATCCGGCAAGGCTTTTAAGGTACCGAGGACACCACCCGATGGCGCAGCTTGCCCTAATAGCGGCGCAAGTTGGAGCAGAATCAATATCACGCCAATACCCGACATAAACCCAGAAACAACACTGTAGGGCATTAAGGTCACGTACTTACCCAAGCGCAAACTGCCAATCAGTACTTGGAACGCGCCGGCCATCATCACCACGGTAAAGCCCATTGCCAAGCCGCCTTCAGGGTAGCGCGCCATCATGGCAGTTAATACCGCCGTCATGATCACCGTCATCGGGCCGGTCGGCTCTGAGATCAGGGTGGACGAACCACCAAACAGCGATGCAAAAAGCCCAACTAAGATGGCTCCCCAAAGTCCAGCTTCTGCACCGGCGCCTGAGGCGACACCAAAGGCTAACGCCAAAGGCAATGAAATAATGGCAGTCGTCACGCCGCCGAATAGATCGCCCTTTAATGACAGTTGTGCAAATCGTCCTTTATCAAACACGCACTACCTCTACTGCGGTTAAGATCATCATGGAGCGGACAGTATACGAATTTTCTCGCATTAACCTATCCGAGCAGTAGATCGCACCGTTAACAGCGTGATCCCTCGGGCGTCATAAATGTAAAAATATGTGAATATTGATCTCAGTATATTTCACGGCGTAACACTGAGGTATAGTGGCAATTGATATGTTTGCCAAAAGACACGTTGCCCATGGCCAAAATCAAAGCTTTATTCGCTAACAACAAAGCATGGTCGCAAGATATTCGCGACAGTAACCCCCAGTTTTTTGCCAACTTGGCCCAAGAACAACATCCCGAATACCTCTGGATTGGCTGTGCTGATAGCCGCGTACCCGCCGAGCGCCTGACAGGATTAGACTCGGGTGAGTTGTTTGTTCACCGCAATGTCGCCAATCAAGTGATTCACACCGATCTCAATTGTTTATCCGTGGTGCAGTACGCCGTCGATGTCCTACAGATCAAGCACATTATTGTCTGTGGTCATTATGGATGTGGTGGTGTCCACGCGGCTATTGATAACCCGGAGCTTGGTTTGATCAATAACTGGTTACTCCATATTCGCGATTTGTACCTCAAACACAAACATTATCTCGGCTGCCTGCCACCACAAGAACGCGGTAATCGCCTGTGCGAAATTAATGTGGCTGAGCAAGTGTATCATTTGGGCAATTCCACCATTTTGCGTGCAGCGTGGGAGCGCGGCCAAGACGTGAAAGTACATGGTTGGTTCTACAACACCACCGACGGTATTTTGCGCGATTTAGGCATGACCGCAGATAGCCGCGAGTCGCTGGAAGTGAACTACCAAGCGGCGATGAGTCATCTAGTGCCCGACTCTGCCGCGCCGGTTTGTTGTGAGAATTGACACAGTGCTGACACAGTCACACTTGTGATCGCGACTTAATCGTCGTACAACACCGCTATGACTCCGATCGCGCACGCTTCATCATCAACAATGCACCGCTCTCCGCTCACCATGTGGCTGATGGCGGGCATGATGCTGTTTGCGGTGCTGGTCAATGTGGCAGCGCATGCTCAGGTTTCACCGTTTCGCTCCAGCAGCCAAGTCCATGCCCTTCAGCAAACTCCGGCGCTCGTTTCTACCGCGAGAGCCAGTGTTGCCTTGCCTGCGGCATTGCCTGATGACGATACCCAACCGCCACACTTAGTCGCGATTCTTCCTCCCCCGCACATTCGCCTTGCTTGGCACCTGATTGCCTTTTTGTGCGCATTTGGGGTGTGTCTGCCACGCCAGTATCTTACCTTTTCGCTCCCCCGTCTTGGTGGCTGGCGAGAACACAACCTGCAATATCGCTTTATTCATTCGCGTTAATCGTTCGCTTTCCTAAAGGCCGTCGCGCCTTTCCCACAATCACAATATCGAGCTGGCGCTTGGTATTAGGTTTTGCTGTGCGTGATGCACAGCCAAGGAGAACGAATGAATAAATTATCCCCCGTTAATCGCTATTCTTTATGGCACTACGCCGCATTAGTCCTGATGCTGATCGTCCTGACCGTGCAGGCGTTACCAAGCTTTTTTGGCGACCACCCAGTGGTGAGCGTGTCGCATCACTCGCATCAGGGACTGCAAAACTGGCTTAAAGCCCATCCTGAGGCCGTGAGTGAAGTGCGTTATGACTCGCAAGGGACGGTTACCTTAATCACGCCCGATATTAGCCAGCAACAGAACGTACAACAGCAATTAAAAGGCACTCTAGGACCCGACGCGGAAATCACCCTCGATTATTTATCCGCAGCACCCACATGGCTGTCGCGCCTCGGCGCCGAGCCGGTAAAACTAGGGCTCGATCTACGCGGCGGTGTGCAATTATTGCTTTGGGTTGATACCGACCAAGCACTCGCTCATCAAGCCGAAGCGTTAGTACAAGGCCTCAACTTATGGTTAGACAGCCAGCACTTGCCGGCCAGCGCCACGGTCAACACCAAAGATAACACCACGGTGCAATTGCCGATGCTCAGTGCCAGCGATCGCAGTAAAGCCAGCGCTTGGTTTACCGAGCATTATCCGCAATGGCGATTCAATAGCGCCGCAAATGGCTGGCAGATGACAGATACCGAGCAAGACGCGATGAGCCATCAAGCTGTGCGTCAGAATATCGATATTCTGCGCAAACGTATCGACGCCTTAGGCGTGGCTGAGGCGAGTGTACAACGTCAGGGTAAAGACTATATTCGTATCGAACTGCCCGGGGTGCACGATCCTAAGCAAGCCAAAAATGTCATTGGCGCGACAGCCTCACTCGCGTTCTATGCCCTCGATGCCACAAGCCCGAAACGCCTGTATGACGCACAGCACAATGTGGTGCCGTTAGCACGTCACGCCATTTTGGGTGGGGAACACATTATTGATGCACGTACCAGCGTTGATGAAATGCGTCGTCCACAAGTTGATATTCGCTTGGATGGCCCCGGTGGCGAGACCATGTTGGCCTTTACCCGACGTCACTTGGGCGATCCCATGGCCACTGTGTACCGTGAGTATCAAGCCAATGAGCAGGGTGATCTGGTTGCCAATGAACGGGTGATCAACGTCGCGACAATTCAAAGTGCGCTCAGCGATCGATTCCGGATCACGGGCCTGTCGAGCCCAGAAGAAGCCCGTAACCTCTCGATGTTGCTGCGCGCTGGCGCACTCACCGCGCCAATTAAAATCGTCGAAGAACGCGCGATTGGTCCGACCTTGGGCGCCGATAATATCAAGGCAGGATTTTCTGCACTGGCCGTTGGCATGATAGGTATGGCTATCTTCATGATGCTTTGGTATCGCCGCTTCGGCTGGGTCGCGATTGTCTCACTGGTTGCCAACTTGATGATGCAAGTCGGCCTACTCGCGCTGCTGCACGGTGCAGTGTTGACCCTACCGGGCATCGCTGGCTTAGTGTTAACCGTGGGCATGGCGGTCGATACCAATGTGCTTATCTTTGAGCGTATTCGCGATCGCTTACGTGCTGGCGCAAGCCTAGCCAATGCCATTGATACAGGTTATCGAGCGGCCTTTAGCACCATCTTTGACGCCAATATCACCACCTTAATTTCCGCGGTCTGTTTGTATGCGGTCGGCTCAGGTCCATTACAAGGGTTTGCCACCACGCTAATTCTGGGATTATGCGCCAGCATGATCAGCGGCATTGTCGGCACGCGAGCCATCATCAACCCAATTTGGGGACGCGACCGCCGCCGCGCCGTGACTATTTAAGGAGCTACAGTCATGAAACTTACACAAGTCCGCTATACCAGCTTCGCGCTCTCGGGATTGCTCACCGTAATCAGTCTCTGGGCGATCGCTTATTATGGCCTAAACTTGGGCATCGATTTTACCGGCGGCATCGTGATTGATTTCGCCTTACCCAGCCTAGCGGGCAGTGATACGCTGCTCGCCGCCCTACACAGTCAGTTCGGCGAACTGGCAACACTCACGCCAAGTACCACTCAAGGCCAGTGGCAGCTTATTTTACCTCATGCGCCCCAATGGCAAGATCCGCAACAGGTCATCGCCCACATCAGCAGCGCACTCGCCATGCCTGTCACCTTGGTTCAAGCGAACGTCGTCGGCCCTCAAGTGGGTCAGGTGCTATTTGAGCAAGGGGGGTTGGCACTGCTGGTTGCCTCGTTGGCCATCATGCTTTATTTGGCAATTCGCTTTGAGTGGCGTCTTGCTCTAGCGGCGATAGGGGCGCTAGTGCACGATGTGACTCTCACCTTAGGCCTATTGGCGATACTTGCGGTGCCGATGGATCTCAATGTCATTGCTGGCCTTCTCGCCGTTATCGGTTACTCGCTCAATGACTCGATTGTGATCGGCGATCGGCTGCGAGATGTGCTCAGAGCCAAACCGAATCAATGTGTATATGTCAGCACCAATATTGCGGTCTGTGAGACTTTTTCGCGCACCATGATCACCGCCGGCACGACGCTATTTACCATCGGATGTTTGTTGGTATTAGGTGGCGATGCCTTGTACGGCTTTGCGCTGACACTTTTTGTAGGCGTGCTCACTGGCACCTGGTCATCGGTCGCGGTGGCATCTTGTCTACAAGAAATGCTGGGATTGTCTCCCGCGCATTATCAGCGCGCGCCGGCTCCCGAACGAGAAGGCGCCTACTAACTCACTATAGAGACAAAAAAACCGAGCGTCTGCTCGGTTTTTTATGGCTTATCATCGCCTGACAGCCAAAAAGGCTCAGCGCTCAGAGAATGCCGTCACGATTAATCGAGCGGCACCACTTTACCGATAAATGGCAAGTGGCGATATTTCTGCGCGTAATCAATCCCTACGCCAACCACAAACTCGTCTGGGATAGTAAAGCCAAGCCAATCGACTTTTACATCCACTTCACGACGTTCTGGTTTATCAAGTAAGGTACAAATACGCACGGAATTGGGCTCTCTTAGCGATAGAATTTCGCACACTTTGCTAAGCGTATTGCCAGTATCAATGATGTCTTCGACCAAAAGAATGTCTTTTCCTTTGATATCATCATCTAAGTCTTTGAGGATGCGCACGTCACGTGTGCTTTCCATGCTATTGCCATAGCTTGATGCGGTCATAAAATCGACCGAGTGTGGCAAGTCAATGGCACGACATAAGTCAGCCATAAAGACGAACGAGCCTCGTAGCAATCCAACCAATACTAGGTCTTTTGATTCTTTATAATGCTCGTTGATCTCGGCGCCCAGGGCTTTTACTCGCGCCTGTACGTCCTGTTCTGAAATCATCACTTCAACGGTGTGTTTCATATCTGCCCCGATGGTTTGTCCCCACGTTTGCGGGGGTCAATAACAAAGGTGGCATAGTCTAGCACTAAATCGATTGCGGATCCCAATTCCACCGATTGACCTTGATGCGTACCCTTACACTAGTTAACTATCACACTGATTGATAAGAAAAAATAATCCCTGCCTGTGTTTTTATTAATAGATGACTTTTTTTGCAGACAAAATTACCGATTTACGGCCCAGATCGGCCTTCCAGCCGTTGTCACGCCACGGAGAGCTGGTATAAACTCAATTCGCTAATTAAGAAAATTATTAGCACAAACAATAATTAATTTGTACAAACTAAATATAAGTTGGCAGGTTTTAGGATGGCTCAATCAAATGAAAGAACAAGGACGCGACTGTCACCAGAGAGACGCAAAGAGCAGTTGTTTACTTGTGGTTTGGATGTGTTTGCAAAACGGGGAATTGGTCGTGCCGGTCACGCTGATATTGCTGATATGGCAAATGTCTCTGTGGCAACCGTCTTCAATTACTTCCCGACCCGAGAAGATCTGGTCGAGGAAATTTTGGCCCAAACAGAAAAGCATTTCATTGCGTTAATTAATGATTGCACCCGTGATAGCCAATCAATGCGAGCATCGCTTAACTGCATTACATCGCAGATTATCGATACCGCACTGGAAGACAAAGCATGGATGAAAGTCTGGTTTGAATGGAGTACGTCTATTCGCGAAGACATTTGGSCGCGCTTTGTAAAAGGCAGTCGTGATGCCGTCGAGCAATTTGTGCACGTGTTTGAGCGAGGCATGGCACAAGGTGAACTCACTCACCGTCACCAACCTCGCGAGCTGGCAAGCATGCTTGCAGGGATTTGCTATGTGTTGTTTTTACAAGCGCACCAGCAACCCGATAAAGCGGCATTAAGCGAAATGGCACAAAAGTACATCGATGTACTGTGCCAGCAAGGCGCTTAAATTGTGCGCTGATGACGAAAAGCCAACCTCGCGGTTGGCTTTTTTCGTTTAAGCATCAATAAAGCTGGGCCCATCGTTAAATAACACCGGCTCATGAGGGCGAATGGTTAGACTTACCGTATCCCCCACCGATAATGGTTCACGGGCATGCACCGACAATTTTTGACCGTGAATATCAATGGTGTACCGGCTGCTATCACCCATAAATTGCTGCGACAATACCTGCCCCTCGCCTTGCGCATCCGCACGGATACTCAAAAATTGTGGGCGAAGCAACCACCAATGTGGACCGGGATGACAATACACTGGCCTTGGCCAAGGTCCCAGCGGCGTCTGCATTTGTTCTTGCGCCGACACAGTCACAGGTACATAAGAGCCTTGCCCCAAGAAATCGGCCACAAATCGGCTTTTCGGCTGGTAATACACCTCAGTCGTATCCCCGAATTGCTCGATAATCCCTTGATTCATCACCGCCAATTTATCCGCAAAGGCAAAGGCTTCCTCCCGGCTATGCGTGACCAAAATCGCCGTCACTCCCTGTGATTTAAAGATCCGGCGGATCTCTTCAATCAAGTCATGACGCACTTGGGTATCAATATTGGAAAACGGCTCGTCCAACAGCAGCAGATCAGGCTCATAAGCCAGCGCACGCGCAATCGCAACCCGTTGTTGTTGACCACCGGATAACTGGTGCGGATAGCGCTCGCCCAGCCCTTCAAGGCGCACGAGCTTGAGCATATCAACCACTTTTTCATGACGCACAGACGCGGCCAGAGACGTAAGACCAAAGCCGATATTCTCGGCAACGGTCAAGTGCGGAAACAACGCATAGTCTTGAAAAATCATACCAATATTGCGCTGCTCAGGTGGCACCGAATGCTGGCCATCTTCCATGATGTTGCACCCAATCGACAGCATGCCCGCGCTAAGAGGGATTAACCCAGCCATGGCTTTCAACAAGGTGGTCTTGCCGCAGCCGCTGGCGCCGAGCAAACACACAATCTCACCCGGTGCGACTTGCAAAGACAAATCTTTGAGCACTGGCGTGCCGTTATAACTGCAGGTCAGGTTTTCTATCGACAGGGCGCACTTCATTGGTATTTCTGCTCCAGCGAACGGTTAATCAAAATAAGCGGTATCAGCCCCACCGCCACTAGCAAAATGGCAGGTAAGGCCGCATATTCGAGGTGCTCATCCGAGGTAAAGTTGTACACGTAGGTGGCAAGGGTTTCGAAGTTAAACGGACGCAGTAAAATCGCCGCATTCAACTCTTTCATCGACTCGATAAAGACCAACAGCATCGCAATTAAAGTCCCCCGACGAATTAAGGGGAGATGAACACGACGAATCACGCCGCTGGTCGTGCATCCCATAGTACGCGCCGCCATGTCGAGTGAAGGCGGTATTTTTGCCATGCTAGACTCAATACTGCCGATCGCGACCGCACTGAAACGCACCACAAAGGCAGTGAGCAAGGCAAACATGGTGCCAGAAAGCACCAAACCGGGGCGTCCCCAGTCATACGCCTTGGCGATATCATTGATCAGGTGATCGCCTCGAGTTAATACCAGCATCACCCCAATCGCTAATACCGTGCCTGGCACCGCATACCCCATAGAGGCGAGACGCATGGGCGCGACACTCAAACCATGACCGCGTAAGCGGCGATACACATTGACGGTCCATGCAATGCCGACCGCAACCAAAGCCGCAAGGCTGGAAGTATAAAAGCTGTTGTAGCTAAAGGTGAGAAAATCGTCGATGGCATTTTGCGCATAGTAGTGCCACGCATAAATGATCAGTTGAAGCAGCGGCAACATAAACGCCAGCGATAGCAAGCCCCAACACCAGACAACCACGCCCACTTTCTTCCAACCGGACAGGGGGGGTTTCTCTATCGCATCACTGCTTGATGACGGCGTAAATTGCGCTTGCTTACGTCGTCCATAACGCTCGGCACTGATCAATACAAAAATGGCCACCAACATAATGGCAGAAATTTTAGCCGCTGCCGTTAAGCTTGAGTAACCCAACCAAGTATCATATACCGCGGTGGTTAATGTACTCACGGCAAAATAATTAACCGTACCAAAATCTCCCAGCGCTTCCATTGCCACCAGCGATGCCCCGACGGCAATGGCGGGACGGGCCAAAGGCAGGGAGATACGGCGAAAACTTTGCAGTGGCGAGCATCCCAGTAGACGCGCAGAATGCGTCAAGGTGACACTTTGCTCCATAAACGCGGCGCGAGTCAGCAGGTAGATATACGGGTACAGCACCAATGCCAGCACAAAACACGCCCCCGGTAAGGTACGCATATCAGGAAACCAGTAATCATTGACACTTTGCCATTCAAACCAATGGCGCAGCAGGCGCTGTAACGGCCCTGCATAATCAAACCAATCGGTGTAGATATAACCGATGATATAACCGGGCATGGCTAATGGCAGTACCATCGCCCATTGCAAATGCCGGCTGCCCGGCACTTGATACATGGCAAGCATCCAAGCCGTCGGCACACCCAAGGCGATCGCAATAACCACGACCCCCACCACCAGTAAGCTGGTATTGAGCGTATACGTCGGCAGAACCGTCTCAAACAGATGGGAGAAAATATCATCTGTATCACCGATTGCGGTGTAGAAGATTGCCAAGATCGGCAAAACCAGCAGCAGAGCAAGGCCCCAACTGCTGGTTTTAATAACGGGTAATCTGTCTTGCATAGCCTACAACATTCAGGCGTCAGAGAAAAACAACCGGGGTGTTATACACCCCGTGTAGAGGCTTACAGATCGAACTGGACTTCATCCAGTAGCTTCACTGATTTGCTGTAGTTATCAGCAATAGCCTCTAGCGGCATAGGATCGTGCTTATACTCGCCCCACGATGCCACTAGCTCAGACTTTTCTACACCAGGTTTCACTGGCTCTTCAAAGTTCACTTCAGCATACATGTGCTGCGCTTTGTCTGACGTTAGGAATTCCATGAGTTTAAGAGCGTTTTCTTTATTCGGCGCATACTTCGCCATCGCCATGCCGCTCACATTCACTTGGGTGCCGTGCGCATTTTGGCCAGGATAGTTAATGTATACCGCTTCCGCCCACGCTTTTTGTTCTTCGTCGTTCAGCATCTTACCAAGGTAGTAGCTGTTCCCCAAAGAAACGTCACACAAGCCTTCTTTAATCGCTTTAACTTGTGCACGATCATTCCCTTGAGGTTTACGCGCCAAGTTCGCTTTCACCCCTTTCAGCCATTCTTTAGCGGTGGCTTCACCGTGATTTTCGATGATGGCAGACACCAAAGATACATTGTAAGGGTGTTTACCTGAACGGGTGCAAATCTTGCCTTTCCACTCGGGTTTTGCCAAGTCGAGATAATCAAAATCATCACCCAGTTTACCGACACGCTCACGCGATGAGTAAACGGCACGAGCACGAGTGGTTAACGCAACCCACTTATCTTCACTGTCACGGAACTGCTCAGGAACGTTTTGATCGATCACATCGCTTTGCACTGGCTGAACCACATCGTGATTAACCAAATCTTTAAGGCGAGAAATATCGACGGTCAGCAATACATCTGCAGGACTGTATTCGCCTTCCTGCTTCACCTTCTCCGCCATGCCTTGTTTAGCAAACTTCACGTTGACTTTGATGCCTGTCTCTTCAGTAAACGCATCGAACATAGGCTCAATCAAAAAAGGTTGACGATACGAGTAGACGTTCACTTCTTCAGCGGCAAAGGCGGCGCTCGTTCCTAATAAGCTAGCCGTAACAGCAGAGGCGATTAGCAGTTTTTTCATCGTAACAGTCCTTAAATTAGACGATAAATGATAACGTTTCTCAGTTTCGTTAGTATACAGCTAATGATTTTGGGCTCAATATTCTGCCACGCAAAAAAAAACGAAACCCAACATCAAAAATGTAAGGTTTCGTTTCAGAGTTTAACGAAGTGTCGTACGAGTGACTATTTCACGCTAACGAATTCGGGATATGCATCAATACCGCAGTCATGCAAATCCATGCCTGACATTTCTTCTTCTTCGGTAACACGAATGCCCATGGTTTTCTTCAGTACCAACCACACCACAAAGCTCGCACCAAAGACCCAAGCGAAGATCACGGCTGCACCCAACAATTGTGCACCAAAGCTTGCGTCTGCGTTGCTCAGCGGCACAACCATCAAGCCAAAGAAACCACACACACCGTGCACCGAAATCGCACCCACGGGATCGTCGATTTTAATTTTATCGAGGCCGACGATACTAAACACCACGATGGCACCTGATATCGCACCGATAATAAGCGAAGCGACTGGCGTGGGCGATAAGGGATCAGCGGTAATGGCGACCAAGCCGGCCAATGCACCGTTTAAGATCATGGTCAAATCGGCTTTGCCCCACAGTGTTTTACACACCAGTAAGGCAGCAATCGCACCGGCTGCCGCCGCCGCATTGGTGTTCAAGAAAATTTGTCCTACCGCCGTGGCGTTTTCAAAGTCTGACACCATCAGCTGCGAACCGCCGTTAAAGCCGAACCAACCGAACCACAGGATAAAGGTACCCAAAGTCGCTAGAGGTAGGTTCGAGCCAGGAATCGGATTCACTTGACCATTCTTGCCGTATTTACCTTTACGTGCCCCCAGCAAGATCACGCCCGCTAATGCAGCTGACGCGCCCGCCATATGCACGATGCCTGAGCCGGCGAAATCGCTAAAGCCTGCTTCGGATAAGAAACCACCACCCCATGTCCAGTAGCCTTCTACCGGATAGATGACTGCGGTGAGTACCACAGAAAACAGCAAGAACACCCATAACTTCATACGCTCTGCCACGGCCCCTGAGACCACCGACATGGCGGTAGCAACAAACACCACTTGGAAAAAGAAGTCCGACTCGAGAGAGTGATCCGCGTCGGCCGCTTGCGTTCCAATGAGTGAACCAAACGAGGGCATAAAGCCACCCGCACTGTTATCGACATACATGATGTTGTAGCCCACCAACAGATACATGGTACAGGCGATCGCGTACAAGCAAATATTTTTGGTGAGGATCTCGGTGGTGTTTTTCGAGCGAACTAGCCCTGCCTCTAACATGGCAAACCCAGCCGCCATCCACATCACCAACGCACCGGATAAAAGGAAAAAGAAGGTGTCTAGTGCGTAACGTAACTCAGTAACCGTATTGACCAATTCCATTGTGATTACTCCCTGTGATTAAATTGCTTCCAGATCCATTTCGCCAGTGCGGATCCGCACAGCTTGCTGGAGGTCAAAGACAAAAATCTTACCGTCGCCGATTTTGCCGGTTTGTGCCGCCTTGGAAATCGCTTCCACCACGGCATCAACACTATCGCTCTGGACGGCGATTTCGAGTTTTACCTTCGGCAAAAAATCGACTTGATATTCGGCACCGCGATACAGTTCGGTGTGCCCTTTTTGGCGGCCAAACCCTTTCACTTCTGACACTGTCATGCCGTCAATGCCGACGTCGGATAGTGCTTCACGGACGTCATCAAGCTTAAAAGGCTTGATAATGGCGCTAATCAGTTTCATATCCTTCTCCTGAGTCCTTATGTTTGCATCAGTCAATAAGTATCAAGAGACATGCCAACTATTAACTAGATAAAAATCAGCACATTACAGAAATAAACTGGGGGAAAACGCGCATTTGCACTTTTTTAGTGCAAACTATTCACCATCTCGACGCATAGATTCATCGCGAGGAGAACGATGCACCAAAGCGAGCCATGATTAGATGTCTTGCAGGAAGGAGGCGAGTGTCAGCGTCACTCGCCGGCAGGTTATCGCGTACGGCGTCCGTAGCGAGCAATAAAATCACGATACGCTTCGAGCATGGCCAGAAAGTCTTCATAACCACAAGCGGCGCTGCTTTCTTGATCGTAAAACTGTAGGTCTTGTGCGCTCAACGTATCCGTCGCCTCGTCAGAGGGCGTTTGCAACATCGCATTGGCCATCACCACCACTTCTTCAGGATTGGCCGTCAGCGTGAAGGTATGTCCTCGCCATTGCTGCTCTTGGCGCAATTGGGTAAAGGTGGCTAACCACGCATCCACCTCACTCAGCTCGGTCCCCAACTCATCAAGCAACCAACGCCCCATGGCCTCATGCCCCATTGAGAACACAATGCGATAGCTGTCATCAAAACTATTGCGGGAAAATTCGTAATCCACATCCACCTCCAAAATGAGAGGCTATTGTCCGAGTTTTTCTTTCAATTGCCAACTCGAGACTGTCATCAAACTGCCACCTTCGCCATACTTAAATACGATACCCAAACAACTTGGCGTTGTGCAGGTAGGCGACAAGTGAGTGAGTCCCCATGAGCATAGATTATGTGATTGGGGTAAACGAACGTAGTCAACACCGCTGCGGCTTCAAGTAGGAAGGGTATATCAGCCTCATCAACGTGGTCGCGTCTGGAAAGGAGTAGCCGATGCATATAGTGATAGCCCCTGATTCGTTCAAAGAAAGCCTTTCAGCTGGCAAGGCGGCGCAAGCCATCCATGACGGCATGGCGCGTATACTACCCAAGGCGCATTTTACTTTGCTCCCCATGGCCGATGGCGGCGAAGGGACGGCGCAAAGTTTTGCCCAGCAGTTAGACGGCGATTTTCACACTTGCCAAGTGACTGGTCCCGATTTTTCATCGATCACCGCCAGCTATGTTGTCGTCCCTTCGCAGCGACTCGCGATCATCGATGTGGCCAGCGCCTCTGGCTTGCCCCTGCTCGCTCACCATCAACGCAACCCACTACACACCACCAGCCTAGGGACTGGAGAGCTTATTCGTGCCGCCCTCGCACATGAGGTCGATGAAATCATTATCGGCTTAGGCGGCAGCGCCACCACAGATGCGGGCGCAGGTATCTTGGTGGCCTTGGGGGCAAAATTGCTTGATAGTCAGGATGCACCCATTTCGCCAACCGGTGATGGCTTAGGTAAGCTCGCACACCTTGATCTGAGCCAGCTCGATCCTCGACTTAAACGCGTCCGATTAACGGCTGCATGTGATGTGGATAACCCGCTATGTGGTCCGCAAGGTGCGGCAACCGTATTTGCGCCCCAAAAAGGCGCGTCACCGGAGCAGGTTCGTCAACTGGAGCAACATCTGCATCGTTTTGCCAGCCTCTGTCGCTATCAGCTCGGCAAATCGATTGCACAATTTGCAGGCGCCGGCGCGGCCGGTGGAATTGGTGCCACCTTGGGTGGCTTGCTGGGAGCACAATTGGTCCCCGGTGTGGCGCTCTTGCTAGAACGCAGCCAAGCCACCCCTTACATAGCAAAAGCCAATTGGTTGGTGACAGGCGAAGGAAAAGTCGATGGTCAAACGCTGCATGGTAAGGTGCCCGCCGCCTTGGCACAGGTCGCAAAGCAATTTGATGTTCCTGTGGTAGTACTAACGGGCCGCGTTGGCGACGATTGTGAAGCCTTATACGAACGCGGGGTTACCACTATCTTGCCGATTCAATCAGGTCCCTGTGATTTACAACATGCTTTTGAACACACTGCGGAGAATCTGCGCCGCACAGCAGAGAATGTCGCCCGCCTGATTGCCGCGCAAAGTGAACAATAAGCCATTCAGACCGACAGCATCACTGGGATAAAAAAACGCCCTCCGAAGAGGGCGTTGGATAAAGCCGGCTAGACCGCGGCTTTGATAATGACGTTATCCGCTTTTTGCGTGTATTCGTCCATACGGTGGAAGTTCAGATAGCGATAGGTATCTGCTGCTGTCGCATTAATGTGCTCTGCGTATTCGAGGTATTCCTCTTTGGTGGGAATGCGTCCTAGGATCGCACCTACCGCCGAAAGCTCCGCTGATGCAAGATACACATTGGCGCCGGTTCCCAAACGGTTCGGGAAGTTACGGGTCGAGGTCGACAATACGGTCGATTTCTCTGCCACACGTGCTTGGTTCCCCATACACAATGAACACCCTGGCGTTTCAATCCGCACCCCAGCACGGCCATAAATACCGTAATAGCCTTCTGCTGTTAGCTGATCTCTATCCATCTTCGTCGGTGGTGCCACCCACATACGGGTCGATAAACTGCCACCGAATTTATCCAGCAGTTTACCGGCCGCGCGGAAGTGACCGATGTTGGTCATACAGCTACCGATAAAGACTTCATCGACGCTATCGCCAGCAACATCCGACAAGGTGCGAGCATCATCTGGGTCGTTCGGCGCACACAGAATCGGCTCTTTGATGTCTGCCAGATCGATTTCAAGCACATGCGCGTACTCGGCATCTTTATCGGCTTCCATCAAACTTGGATTAGCCAGCCATTGCTCCATTGCTTGGATACGACGCTCGATGGTACGACGGTCGCCATAGCCTTCGGCGATCATCCACTTCAACATCACAATGTTCGACTCAAGGTACTCTGCCACCGAGTCTTGTGACAGCTTGACCGTACAGCCAGCCGCTGAACGCTCTGCGGATGCATCCGACAGCTCAAAGGCTTGCTCAACGGTCAGGTGCTCCACCCCTTCAATTTCCAAGACACGGCCTGAGAATTCGTTGATTTTGCCGGATTTCTCAACCGTCAGGAGACCTTGCTTAATACCAAAATATGGAATGGCATGTACCAAGTCACGTAAGGTGACCCCAGGCTGCATTTCGCCTTTAAAGCGCACCAGAACTGACTCTGGCATATCCAGTGGCATCACGCCGGTCGCGGCCGCAAAGGCCACCAGACCTGAACCGGCAGGGAACGAAATACCCAGCGGGAAACGCGTGTGTGAATCACCGCCAGTCCCCACGGTATCGGGCAGCAGCATTCGGTTTAGCCATGAGTGGATAACACCATCACCCGGACGCAATGACACACCACCACGGTTCATAATGAAGTCCGGCAGTGTGTGGTGAGTTTCGACATCCACAGGCTTTGGATAAGCGGATGTGTGGCAGAATGACTGCATAGTGAGATCGGCGGTGAAGCCAAGACACGCTAAATCTTTTAACTCATCACGCGTCATCGGACCCGTGGTATCTTGTGAACCCACGGTGGTCATTTTTGGCTCGCAATAGGTACCGGGGCGGACACCCTCGACACCACAGGCTTTACCGACCATTTTCTGTGCCAACGTAAACCCTTTGGTAGAGTCCGCAACAGGACGCGGACGACGGAATACGTCCGAAGGCTCAAGGCCTAAACTCTCACGCGCTTTATCGGTCAGACCACGACCGATGATGAGAGGGATACGCCCCCCGGCACGCACTTCATCGTATAAGATATCGGTTTTCAGTTGGAAGGTAGACAGAACCTCATCGGTGCCATGCTTGCATACCTTGCCGTCGGCCGGATACAAGTCAATCACATCGCCCATATTGAGCTTGCTAACATCCAGCTCAATCGGCAAGGCACCCGCATCTTCCATGGTATTGAAGAAAATCGGCGCGATTTTTCCGCCTAAACAAAAACCACCAAAGCGCTTGTTCGGCACATTAGGAATGTCTTTGCCCATAAACCACAGCACAGAGTTGGTCGCTGATTTACGTGACGAACCCGTACCGACCACATCACCCACGTAAACCAGTGGATGACCTTTTTCTTCCAGCGCTTTCATTTGCGAAATCGGACCAATCTCACCGGGCTTATCCGGCTGAATGCCCTCGCGCTCGTTCTTTAACATGGCCAGTGCGTGGAGAGGAATATCAGGGCGCGACCAAGCATCGGGGGCTGGCGATAAGTCATCGGTATTGGTTTCACCCGATACTTTGAACACCGTCAGCGTCACTTTTTCAGGGATTTGCGGCTTGTTTAAGAACCACTCGGCGTTAGCCCAAGATTCCATCACTTGCTTGGCGTAGGTATTCCCTGCTTTCATTTTATCTTCAACGTCATAAAACGCGTCGAACATCAGCAGAGTATGAGACAAGGCCTTTGCCGCAATCGGTGCCAACGTGGCATCATCAAGCAGTGCAATCAGCGGTTCGATGTTATAACCGCCTTGCATGGTCCCTAACAGCTCAGTCGCGCGTTCACGACTAATGAGCGGAGAGCTTGCTTCTCCCTTCGCAAGCGCGGCAAGAAAGCCGGCTTTTACATAAGCCGCTTCGTCCACGCCGGGCGGAATTCGATTTTCAAGTAGGTAGACCAGTGTTTCTTCTTCGCCAGCGGGCGGGTTTTTCAACAGTTCTATCAGACTGGCGGTTTGCTCAGCGTTCAGCGGTTTAGGCACAATGCCCTGAGCGGCACGTTCTTCGACGTGTTTACGGTAGGCTTCAAGCACGACTATTTCCTCTTTTCTCGGTCAGATCGTGTGATCCAACATCCTTGGAAAGTGTTAGTACTCGTATCACGCTTATCCGGCGAAGTTTATTAAAATTTTCCAGCAAGACGAGGGTTCGAGCACGTAACCGCTGCGTGAGGATAGCATTTTTAACTTAAAATTAAAATCTACCCCTTTTATGAAACATACGACTTAGGTCTTAGTGACGCAGCGCGCTAATCCCTATTCTTCTCACACTACTCACAGCATGTGTCGCGGTTGTGACTGATTCTACACCGCTTTTTTCCATGACGCAGTAATCAGTCTGTTATCAAGTTCACAGCTTCACATCCGCGGTAGAGAGGTATTATTCCCCTTTGCTGTTGAAACTGCGCACTAGGTGTTATTTTTATCAATAAAACCGACATGTTCCGTTAAGTTTGTGGGGTTCTCGCCGATACGTCGTTAACCATTCACACACTTCTACTAACTTAGACATTAGTACCATAAAAATATCTCAGTCTTTGTCACCCTATTGCGTGGCAGACTCTGTATTCATTGACTTGTAGAGAGAAGGGCATGAAGCTAAACCAACTCACTATTAAACAAAAACTCATCTTGGCCTTTGTGTCAGCCGTTATCGCCTCCACGGCGATTATCAGTAAATGAGCTTAAGCCAAGCTCGAGATATTATGGAAAAGCGGCTGTTGGAGAACGAGCTGCCAACCACCCTCACCCAATTTCGCGATACGATTGATAGTGAAGTAAACCAGCTACAATCCGCCGCACACCAGTTAGCCTCAAACCCTGTGATGCTCGATATGATCAGTAGCGACATGAGTGCCAGTGAAGAAGCGCGTGTCATCGAGCAACTCAATATTTTGCGAGCACAATATGGTCTGAATGACGCCAGTATTGCGAACCGTAAGACGGGGCAGTACTGGAATCAGAATGGCTTCTTGCGGGTCCTGACCCGCGATAAAGACGGGTGGTTCTATAACTTCCTAGACAGTGGCAATGCCACCATGGCGCAAGTGTTCCAAGAGGATAACGGGGATCTCAAACTGTTCGTGAACTTCCAGCAACTTAACGGGACAGGCCTCGCTGGGTTTTCACGCTCACTGGATGACATGACGCAATTTCTGAATCAATTCAAGATTGAGCAATCCGGCTTTGTTTTTCTCGTCAATGCACAGGGCGAAGTGCAGCTCCATCGCGACACCGGCCTAATGGGAGAGAAGAACCTCACCGACTCGTATGGTGCCCAAGCACGTAGCCTTCTCAATAAGGGGGATTTCAATTTACTCGACACCCAAATCAATGGTGATGAACTTTTACTCGCCTCCAGCTATGTGCCTTCCATGGATTGGTTTGTGATCGCAGACGTCCCAGCAGACGAAGTCTATGCCCCGCTGAATCAAACGCGCAACCAAATTTTAATGGTCTCTGTCGTCGTCGGGCTCTTGTTCGTTGTCGTCGCCATCTGGCTTGCCGCGACCATTACCAAGCCTATCCAATATGTCGCCAATGTATTCCGTGAAATTGGTGAAGGCGAAGGCGATCTGCGCCAACGTGTGGACATCAACAGCCAAGATGAAATTGGCCAACTCGCATCTGGTTTCAATAGCTTTGTGGAAAAAATCCACCGCTTAGTCTCAGATGTAGCCGCCACGGGTGGTGAGCTAAGAAGCGCCGCCGAACAGGTCTCAGCACAAGCCAGCGCCACGCAATCGCAAAGTGAACATCAGCGAGATCGTACCGTTCAGGTGGTAACCGCGATCAACGAGATGGGCGCTACCGTCAATGAGATTGCTGGGAATGCGGCCAATGCCGCCAGCGCTGCGAATCAAGCCTCTGATGGTGCAGCCAGTGGCCAACAAGTCGTCACCCAAGCGCGAGATACCATTGCACGTCTAGCCGATGACATGGAGAACATGTCCAAGGTCGTCAGTGCACTAGCAGAGAATACTGACTCGATTGGCGGCATTTTGGATGTGATCCGCGGTATCTCCGAGCAAACGAATTTACTGGCACTCAATGCGGCGATTGAAGCGGCACGAGCGGGCGAACAAGGACGCGGATTTGCGGTTGTTGCCGACGAGGTGCGCAGCTTGGCAAGTCGTACATCTGACTCTACCGATGAAATCCAAACCATGATCGATCGCCTCCAACAAGAAGCGAGCAATGCCGTGCAAGCCATGGAGCAAAGCCGAGCGATGACGGCCGAAGGGGTCAATGCTTCCGACGAGGCGTCACAAGCACTCAATTTGATCAACGAGCAAATTGTCCAGATCTCGGATATGAACACCCAAGTGGCAACGGCTACCGAGGAGCAGTCCACCGTGGTGAATGACATTAATCAAAATATTGAAGAGATTAATCACAGCTCGCAGCAAACCGCTGATACCGCCAACACCATGGCAGAAGCCAGTGAGTCACTACGTGATCTTTCTAAACGTCTTGATACCTTGGTTGGGAGCTTTAAGCTTTAAACGCTATCTTCTGACGCACGAAGCGGGCTTTGGCCCGCTTTTTTTATTCTTAAGCGGTACCTAACAGATATAAAAAAGCCCCGCATGACGGGGCTTAATCAGAAAACGATAAACGCGCGGTTTATTTCTTTTTCTTTGCTTTTGGATTTGGCAGGTCAGTGATTGAGCCTTCAAACACTTCTGCGGCAAGACCAACAGACTCATGCAAGGTTGGGTGAGCGTGTACTGTCAATGCGACATCTTCGGCATCACAACCCATCTCGATAGCAAGGCCAATCTCGCCTAACAGTTCACCACCGTTAGTACCAACAACCGCACCACCGATCACGCGATGAGTGTCTTTATCGAAGATCATCTTAGTCATACCGTCGGCACAATCAGACGCGATCGCACGACCAGACGCTGCCCATGGGAAGGTAGCCACTTCGTAGTTAATGCCCTCTTCCTTACACTCTTTCTCGGTCTTACCGACCCATGCCACTTCTGGCTCAGTGTAAGCGATTGATGGGATTACTTTAGGATCGAAGTAGTGCTTCTTACCAGCAATGACTTCTGCGGCAACGTGACCTTCATGCACACCTTTATGCGCAAGCATTGGCTGACCAACGATATCGCCAATCGCATAGATATGTGGCACGTTAGTACGCATTTGCTTATCAACACGGATAAAGCCACGGTCATCAACTTCAACGCCCGCTTGACCAGCGTCAAGTAGCTTACCGTTTGGTGTACGGCCAATAGCAACCAGAACGGCATCATAGCGTACAGGCTCTGCTGGCGCTTTTTTGCCTTCCATGGTGACGTAGATGCCGTCTTCTTTGGCTTCTACCGCGGTCACCTTGGTTTCTAGCATCAGGTTAAATTTCTTGCTGATACGCTTGGTGAAGACCTTCACCACATCTTTATCCGCAGCAGGGATCACTTGATCGAACATTTCAACAACGTCGATTTGTGAACCTAGCGAGTGATAAACCGTACCCATCTCTAGACCGATGATACCACCGCCCATTACCAGCAGTTTCTCTGGTACTTCTTTGAGCTCAAGCGCGTCSGTWGAGTCCCAGATRCGTGGGTCTTCATGCGGGATAAATGGCAGTTCGATWGGACGAGAGCCCGCCGCAATGATGGCATTATCAAAATTGATAGTGGTGGTTTCATCACCTTCAACCACTAGGGTGTTMGCGCCAGTGAAACGGCCTKTACCGTTAACAACAGTCACTTTACGCTGCTTGGCCATGCCACCCAGACCACCGGTCAGTTGACCGATAACCTTATCTTTCCAAGTGCGAATTTTATCGATATCGGTTTGTGGCTCGCCGAAAACCACACCGTGATCCGCCATGGCTTTGGCTTCTTCGATCACTTTGGCAACGTGAAGTAGGGCTTTAGAAGGGATACAACCAACGTTTAGACATACACCACCTAGGGTGTTGTAACGTTCAACCAATACTGTTTCCAAACCTAGGTCGGCACAGCGGAAGGCGGCGGAGTATCCAGCAGGACCAGCGCCAAGGACGACGACTTGCGCTTTGATTTCTTTACTCATTCTGACCTCGTTGTAGTCTTATTCCCTGACAGGCTAAGAGCGGTAATTTTTTATTGTTGTGGGAGTTTGGAAGCCACAGTTTACAGCCATGTTAATGGGCTGAAAAATAAAAACCCATAGCCTGTGAGCTGCACAACAATTCCCAACCGGCCCGTAACGGGCCGGAGGGTGTTGTCGGTGACGCGATTACAGTACCAAACGGCGGATGTCTGACAACAAGCCGTTGAGGTAAGTAATAAAGCGCGCGCCTTCGGCACCGTCAATCACACGGTGATCGTAAGACAGAGACAATGGCAGCATTAGGCGAGGTTCAAAGTCCTTACCGTTCCATACTGGTTTCATTTCTGACTTAGACACACCCAAGATAGACACTTCTGGTGCATTGACGATTGGCGTAAATGCCGTACCGCCTAGGCCACCTAGGCTAGAGATGGTAAAGCAACCACCCTGCATATCAGAGGCAGTGAGTTTGCCTGCACGAGCTTTCTTAGAAACCGCCATCAGCTCTTCAGATAACTCGTAGATGCCTTTTTTGTTCACGTCTTTGAACACAGGCACAACCAGACCGTTTGGCGTGTCAACGGCGATACCGATGTTGACATACTTCTTCAGGATCAGGCTTTCACCGTCTTCAGATAGCGACGAGTTGAAAGAAGGGAAAGCTTCTAGCGCTTTAGCAGCCGCTTTCATGATGAACACCAATGGGGTGATCTTCATGCCAGAGTCTTTCTTCTTCTCGATCGCGTTTTGTTCTTTACGGAACGCTTCCACTTCAGTGATATCAGCGTTGTCCCACTGCGTCACGTGCGGGATCATCACCCAGTTACGTGCTAGGTTCGCACCAGAGATTTTCTTAATGCGAGACAGTGGTTTAACTTCGGTTTCACCGAATTTGCTGAAGTCCACTTTTGGCCAAGGAAGCAGACCCAGTGCGCTACCGTCGCCTGAACCCGATGCTGCACCTAATTCAAGGCGCTTCAGCGCTTCTTTTACAAAGCTCTGAACGTCTTCTTTCAGTACGCGTCCTTTACGGCCACTACCTTTTACTTTCGCAAGGTTCACGCCAAATTCGCGGGCAAGACGACGAACAACAGGAGACGCATGCGCGTATTCTTTGTTCTCTACAAACTCGTCTTTACCTGCGTCAGCTTTAGCCGCTGGGGCGCCAGCTTTGGCTGCAGGCGCGGGTGCCGCCTTCTCAGCAGCAGGTGCCGCTGCAGGTGCAGGCGCTGCTGGTGCAGGCGCTGCTGGTGCGCTACCGGCAACTTCGAAGACCATGATCAACGAGCCCGTCGAGACTTTATCGCCCGCGGCCACTTTGATTTCTTTCACTGTACCCGCAAACGGTGCAGGGACTTCCATTGACGCTTTGTCGCCTTCAACGGTGATCAGTGACTGCTCTTCTTCAATGGTATCGCCAACCGCAACCATGATCTCGGTAACTTCAACTTCATCGCCACCGATATCAGGAACGTGAACGTCTTTAGCTTGTGCTGCTGCAGGCGCTGCTGGTGCCTCGGCAGCTGCAGGCGCTTGCGCTGGCGCGCTGCCACCCACTTCGAACATCATGATCAGTGAGCCAGTTGACACCTTGTCACCCGCCGCGATCTTGATTTCTTTAACGGTACCCGCAAACGGTGCAGGCACTTCCATTGAGGCTTTATCGCCTTCAACAGTAATCAGTGACTGCTCTTCTTCAATGGTATCGCCAACCGCAACCATGATCTCGGTAACTTCGACTTCGTCACCACCGATATCAGGCACGTGTACTTCTTTGATTTCTGACGCAGCCGCTGGTGCAGCAGGGGCGGCTGGCGCCGCCTCTTGAGCTGGTGCGCTTTGCGCTGGCGCATCGGCTTCAAAGATCATAATCAAAGAGCCCGTGGTCACTTTGTCACCTTCAGCAATTTTGATTTCCTTGACCACGCCCGCTTGTGATGCAGGCACTTCCATGGATGCTTTATCACCTTCAACGGTGATTAACGACTGTTCTTCTTCGACCTTGTCGCCAACGCTAACAAGGATCTCAGTCACTTCTACTTCATCAGCACCGATGTCAGGTACATTAATCTCGATTGACATTATTTCAGCCTCTTACGCGAACAGCGGGTTTACTTTGTTGGTATCGATGTCGAATTTCTTGATAGCGTCCGCTACCAGTTTCTTGTCAACATCGCCACGCTTAGCCAGCTCGTTAAGCGCCGCAACAACCACATAGCCTGCGTTCACTTCGAAGTGACGACGTAGGTTTTCGCGGCTGTCAGAACGGCCAAAGCCGTCAGTACCAAGAACTTTGTAAGATTCCGCTGGGATAAACGCGCGAACTTGGTCAGCGTAGTTCTTCATGTAGTCAGTCGCAGCAATCGCAGGCTCAGATCCCATTACAGTTTGGATGTAAGGAACTTGTGCGTCCGCATCTGGGTGCAACATGTTGAAGCGCTCTGCATCTTGGCCGTCACGTGCCAGCTCGTTAAACGAGGTCACGCTGTATACGTCAGACGCTACACCGTACTCATCGCTAAGCAGTTTCGCCGCTTTGCGCACTTCAGTCATGATGGTGCCAGAGCCCATTAGCTGAACTTTCGCTTTGTCGCCCGTGTAGGTTTCTAGCTTGTAGATACCTTTACGGATACCTTCTTCCGCACCCTCAGGCATGGCCGGCTGATGATAGTTTTCGTTCATCAGCGTCAGGTAGTAGTAGATGTTTTCTTGGTCAGGACCGTACATGCGACGGATACCGTCTTGCATGATCACCGCCACTTCGTACGCGAAGGTTGGGTCGTAAGAAACACAGTTAGGTACAGTGCTCGCCAGAATATGGCTGTGACCGTCTTCGTGCTGTAGACCTTCACCGTTCAGGGTAGTACGACCGGCAGTTGCACCCAATAGGAAACCACGTGCTTGTTGGTCACCTGCCATCCACGCCATGTCGCCAACACGTTGGAAGCCGAACATTGAGTAGTAGATGTAGAATGGGATCATTGGCAGATCATTGGTGCTGTAAGAGGTCGCCGCCGCTACCCACGATGACATCGCGCCTAGCTCGTTGATCCCTTCTTGCAGTACTTGACCGCCTTGGTCTTCTTTGTAGTAAGACACCACACCACGGTCTTCAGGGGTGTAAGTCTGACCATGTGGGTTGTAGATACCTACTTGACGGAACAGACCTTCCATACCGAAAGTACGCGCTTCGTCAGCAATGATAGGTACAATGTTTTTGCCGATGTTTTTGTCTTTCAGCAATACATTCAAAGAGCGTACAAAGGCCATGGTGGTGGAGATATCACGCTTCTGCTCAGACAGCAGGGCTGAGAAATCATCCAGTTTTGGCAGTGTTAGCTCTTTAGTAAAGTTAGGCAGACGTTGCGGGGTGTAACCGTGCAGCGCTTTACGGCGCGCGTGCAGGTACTCATGCTCCGCAGAACCTTCTTCCAACTGTAGGTAAGGCAGGTTTTGTACGTCTTCATCAGACAGCAAGTCTTGCAGGCCAAGACGATCACGCATGGCAATGACGTGCGTCATGTCCATTTTCTTCACTTGGTGCGCGATGTTCTTACCTTCTGCCGCTTCACCCATGCCGTAACCTTTAACGGTTTTCGCTAGGATCACGGTTGGACGATCATTGCACTCTTGTGCCGCTTTGAACGCAGCAAACAGTTTTGATGGCTCATGACCACCACGCTTCAGTGCAAAGATTTCTTCGTCGGTCATATCAGCAACCAAAGCAGCTGTTTCTGGATACTTACCGAAGAAGTGCTCACGCACGTAGGCGCCATCTTTTGACTTGAAGGTTTGGTAATCACCGTCGATGGTTTCGTTCATCAACTGCAGCAGTTTACCTGAGGTGTCTTTCGCCAGCAGTTTATCCCAGCCAGAACCCCAAACCACTTTGATCACGTTCCAGCCTGCACCTTTGAATAGGCCTTCTAGCTCTTGGATGATCTTACCGTTACCCATTACAGGGCCATCAAGACGCTGCAGGTTACAGTTGATCAAGAAGCATAGGTTATCCAGTTTTTCACGGGCCGCAAACGACAGCGCACCACGTGATTCTGGCTCATCCATCTCACCATCACCCAAGAACGCATAAACGCGTTGCTCTGAGGTGTCTTTCAGACCGCGACCGTTCAGATACTTGAGGAAACGCGCTTGGTAGATAGACGCAATAGGACCCAGACCCATAGAAACGGTAGGGAATTGCCAGAATTCAGGCATCAGTTTCGGGTGTGGGTAAGAAGAAATACCTTTACCGTCTACTTCTTGGCGGAAGTTGTCGAGCTGCTCAGCAGTGAGACGACCTTCAACAAACGCACGCGCATAGATACCTGGAGAGATGTGACCTTGATAATACACCAAATCGCCGCCGTCTTTTTCATTCGGCGCACGGAAGAAGTGGTTGAAACAGGTCTCGTAGAAAGCAGCCGATGACTGGAATGATGCCATGTGGCCACCCAGCTCTAAATCTTTCTTGGACGCACGCAACACGATCATGATTGCGTTCCAACGAATGATAGAACGGATACGACGTTCCAGATTCACATCACCTGGGTAAGCAGGTTCTTGATCGGCAGGAATGGTATTTACATAGTTGGTGGTCACGCCAGTTGGCATGTCAACACCGTCTAAACGTGCTTGTCCCAGTACTTGCTCCAGAAGGAACTGGGCACGTTCTACACCTTCTTCACGAACGACTGACTCGAGGGCTTGTAGCCACTCTTGAGTCTCAAGTGCGTCCACGTCATGTTTCATGACTTCAGACATGGCGATCTATCCTTTCGTTGATTGACTCATACAAAACAAACGTTGTCGCAGCTGGAGACACCGCTTGCCCTTTCTTTTGGGCGAATCCGGTATTACTCCAACTCGTCCTTGCGTTGTTGAATTCGACGCAGAGACCGTTCTCGACGGCTTTCTTCACGGCCAAGATCCAACAGAGTTTCCTCAATGTAAGCTAAGTGTGCATGTGACGCCTGTCTGGCTTTTTCTGGTTCGCCAGCAGTAATCGCATCCACGATCTCAGCCCGGTGTCGGCTGACGTTTTCCACCGTTTCTTGGCGGCGGTAAAGTAGCTCAAAGTTTTGCAGAATATTCTGCTCCAGCAGCGGCGCAAGACTGCGCATAATATAAAGCAGCACCACATTGTGTGCCGCTTCCGTTACTGCAACTAAATACTGCATGACAGCCGAGGCTTCTGCCTCTAAATCCCCTTGTTGCTGCGCATGACGAATCGCATCATGGCAGTCACATATCCGCTTGAAGTCTTCTTTCGTGCCGCGGAGGGCGGCAAAGTAAGAAGAGATGCCTTCCAGCGCATGACGTGACTCCAGCAAATCAAGTTGGGTTTCAGGATGGTCCGCCAATAACTCTAGCAGGGGTTCAGAGAATCGCTGCCACAGTCGTTCACTGACAAAAGTGCCGCCACCTTGTTTACGCGTCAGCAACTTTTTAGCTTCAAGTCGCTGGATCGCTTCGCGCACTGACGGACGCGACACATCAAATTGTTTTGCCAACTCCCGCTCAGGCGGTAACTTCTGGCCCGGCGATAAAGTGCCTTCCAGAATTAAACCTTCGAGCTCTTTCTCGATAACATCTGAGAGTTTGGGTTGACGAATTCTTTGATATGCCATTGTTTTTGTTGACCATCCGTCTTAGCAGCTTTCACTGCCTTCGACAGAAACTGACTGGTTGTCAATTGGTAATACCAATTTTTTATAATCCTTTAAAGTTACCAGACAGCAGATATTGTGTCCACCAGAAGTTTGATTGACATCATGGAAACGACTGTATCTTTAAGGTGACAGTCGGCACAGTCTGGCTCGCAAAAATTGGTCTGACCAATAAACATTTTATTAACAAGCCGCCTTTTTACAGCCCCACGAGCCTAAACAAGCGCGTGATGCCGCCACACTATTTGGCGATCAGCGAATTATAGTAGGGCCAATCAAATGCAGGGCCCGGATCGGTTTTTCTCCCCGGCGCAATATGTTCATGGCCGGTAATGCGATCACAGGTAATGGCTGGATAATACTGCATCAGCGTACGGGTGATCGTCGCTAAAGCTTGGTACTGCGGATCGGTATAAGGTAGGTCATCCGTGCCCTCGAGCTCGATACCGATCGAAAAGTCATTGCATTGCTCGCGTCCATCAAAACACGAAGCGCCAGCATGCCACGCACGCTCGTTGAATGGTACAAACTGGATCACACTTCCATCTCGTCGGATCAGTAGGTGCGCGGAGACGCGAAGATCGGCGATCTCAGCAAAATAAGGGTGCTCACTCGCGTCGAGCTGACCTTGAAAAAACTGTTCGATATAGGGGCCATCAAACTGTCCTGGCGGGAGGCTAATATTGTGGATGACCAGTAAGGAAATCTCTTCCCCATCGGGTCGTTGGTTGTAGTGGGGAGATGGGCAAGCGCGCGCGCCCACCAGCCAATGATCGTTGATGTTTGAAAAAGACATGCCGCTATCCATGGTTGGACTGGACGATTACTCTATCTCGCGAGTGTTCAGATTGGAATAGAAGCAGCAACCCGCGCTTGGGTTCGCTTTGGCATGATACATGGCTGAATCAGCTTGATTCATCAATTGTTGCAATTCCAGTCCATCGGTTGGGAAACAGCTCACCCCGATACTCAGAGAAAGCTCCAGCTCTGCACCATTGGTCACCATTGGCGCGCGCATTTCTTGAATAATACGCTCAATCACCTCTTGCAGTGCCTGTTTATCCGCCAATAAATCGAGCCAAACAATAAACTCATCCCCACCTAAACGCCCGACTAAATCCGAACGTCGCACCGCAAGCTTTAACCGCTGGCTAACGACTTTTAGCAATTCATCCCCCACCCCGTGACCATAGGTATCGTTCACTTCTTTAAATCGGTTTACATCGATAAACAGCAACGCGGCTTTGGTTTGCGCGCGTGAAGCACGCATCAAGGCAACCTCCACATGTGACTCAAACGCGCGGCGATTAAACAGTCGAGTGAGTTCATCATGCTCAGCTAAGTACATTAGCTGCTGCTGTTGCTCTCGCAGTTGCTGAGTTTGTTGGGCAATCTCTTCGGCAAGCTGTTCTTTGCGCACCATAGTATTTTTCAACGTGCGCTTCATCTCGTTAACGTGGGCGGCAAGATCAGACATTTCATCAGAAGTGTCGAGTGAGAGCTGAGTGGTTAAATCCCCTTGCTTGATTTTCGCCACATCGTCATGCAGCTCCTCAAGCCGCTGAAAGAAACGCCGCCGTGTATTGGTGGCTAATGCGGTCACTAACAGCGCCAATAAGATCAGCACCCCGCCATGGAGGAGAAGCAAGGCTTTTTGTTGCTGCCCAGCAGAGTGCATCGCTTCTTGACGCATGGAGAAGGCCGCCTCACTCATGGTTTGTAGTAGCATGTTATAGCGAGAAAACACCATCAATCGCGCACTTTCCGTGGTATTGATATCGCTCTGACGCCGTGCCGATAACACTAATAAAGTGTCAATACTTTGTGCCGCTTGGCGAATCGCTTGGAGCGGCAATTCACGATTTTTTTCACGAAGGCGTTGCAGCAAGGTTTGGTTGGCATGATACGCATCTTGGCGTGTTTCCGCGCTATGGTACTGTTGATATAACCAAAGCCTTCCCCGCACCGCATCAATTTGTGAATGCAAAGAAACAATGGCATCAAGACGATGTTGGACCTGCGTTTGTTTATAAAACAACTCTACGGTGATAAGTAAGGTGATCATGGTGAGCGCAGCACAGGCGTACACAACGACACTTAACTGTTGTCCTATCTTCATTTTAATAAGCTCGCCTTATGCGTCGCCTCCGTTAAAGGGCCAGGATTTAGCAAACGACGAAAGCCCGGTTCCGTCCCTGCCACTAGCCCGGCTTCTCGTGCCCACATAGCTTGATTTTTTAAGCTCAGGAGTAAAGCGTCGCTCAAGGAAAGTCGAAAAAGATAGTCTTGCCAAAGCCATGCCAGCTGGTTGTCGGGCATTGACAAGTAGTCGGCCACGACTGTCTTTGATTCATCGGGATGGAGATGAATATAGTCAATCGCATCATTCAGCCCTGCGATTACCTGACGCATACGCTGGTGTTGATGAATGTTTAACGGGCTTCGGCTCGCCAGTAAAAAAGAGAGGTTGTGTAGCCCCTTACTGTTAAATTGCGATACGCGCTGTTGCGCCTCTTGCATCACTTGATAGCCATAAGGCTCCCAAATTGAAATCGCATCGACTTCTCCACGCAATAACGCGCCGGGGAGTTGGTCTGGGGAATAGTAGGCTTTTCTTATCGGCAACTCAGACAGACCATTCAGATTGAGCATTAAGTCTAAGAAGAACTCACTGGCGCTCGATTGCACTACGCCAATACGCGCGTTCGCCAGCACATCGAGCGATTGGTGAATCGGCAACGTCAATGACCAGAGTTTGACGTCGTTATTGGACTCTACAAAACTGGCGAGGATATTAAAGTCATCACGTTGAAAGCTATTAAACATCGCGACGGTTTCCGACACCGTCGCGAGATCGGCCTCTCCCGCCATCAGCGTATTAAAACTTTTTACCCCACCATGAACCGGTAAAAGGCTAACATTCACACCGTGGCCGGCAAAAAAACCCTGTTTCTTCGCGATGATAATGGGCGCGGCAAGCGGTGTGAGCGATACTGCAATCGTCACGGTCGGACTGCTGTTGTTGACAGGCGCACGCACTCCTTGCCACGCCCAATACCCCAGTATCGCGATGGCTAACATGGCACATAATGCAAGTAGTCGTTTCATTGTTGCGCCTCATAAGTGTGTGCTGACACCAAGTATAGTCAAGGTTTAGACAGGTCATGCACAAAAAACAAGGCGATAAAAAAGTTTACCGCTGCAGTGGCTGCATTTCATCACCAGTGAGGTTATCATTTCGGCAACTTTTGACTGCACCAGTGAGCCAAGATGACGTCGACAACTTCTCCATTTCGCGCGGTACACGATAGCGATAGCCGCTTTGCTTATCTCACCTCGCACCTTGATGCGGACGTGAAACGTCTAGTTTCTGAGACACTTCGAGAAGACTTGGGAGGAGAGATTGATCCCAGTCAGGACATTACCGCAAGCTTGATCCCTGCCGACTCGGCCTCTACCGCTATTTTGATCACCCGAGAAGCTGGGGTATTTTGTGGTCAGGCGTTTGCCGATGAGGTATTTCGTCAACTCGGCGGGGCCGTGTCGCTCACTTGGCATGTCAAAGATGGCGACACAGTGACACCAAACCAAACCCTGTGCACCCTGCACGGCCCCTCGCGGATTATTTTGACCGGCGAGCGCAATGCGATGAATTTTATTCAAACGCTATCCGGTTGTGCGAGCAAGGTGGCGACTTATGTGGCGGCGCTCAATGGCACGCACACCCAATTACTCGACACCCGCAAAACCATTCCGGGAATGCGGAGTGCGTTGAAGTACGCGGTCGCGTGTGGTGGCGGCCATAATCATCGGATTGGGGTGTTCGATGCGTATTTGATTAAAGAAAATCATATTCGTGCCTGTGGGGGCATTGCTAATGCCGTGCAAGAAGCCCGTCGCCTTAACCCCGACAAGCCTGTGGAAGTAGAAACAGAAACCTTGGCCGAGCTGCAACAAGCCATTGATGCGGGGGCCGATGTGGTGATGCTGGATAACTTTACCATCCCCATGATGCGTGAAGCGGTTGCGCTCAACCAAGGCCGTGTCGCCCTCGAAGTGTCTGGAAACGTCACCTTGGACACCCTCGCCGACTATGCTGCCACAGGCGTCGATTATATTTCCGTGGGCGCGCTGACCAAGCATGTTACCGCGCTCGATTTATCCATGCGCTTTCAGTAATCCACCTGTTCGCAAGATAATGAGGCCGCCTCTTACCCGCGGCCTTTTTTATAACAATTCTGTGACAAAAAATTTGTCGTCTGTCGAACACTACAACAGAAAAAACCCACTGTTACATCAAGGTTTTATCCTTGACTCTCAAACTCATGTTTCCCCTCTTTTTTGCGCCACACACGAGCGTAAAGTGCTGGCACTGATTGTTGCCCACTCACTTTGCGGCAACTCATGATTACGAGGAGAGAAATAGGATGAAAAAGCAACAAGGGTTTAGCTTGATTGAGTTACTGATCGTCGTCGGAATTATCGCAGCACTGTCTGCCATCGCCGTCCCCGCTTATGTAAATAAACAGAAAATTGCTGAATTTAATTCAGGGTTAGCATCAGGCCGTGCTCTCCTTACACGGTTAGATCTTTATTTGGATGAAAATAGTAGCTCTTCAGCGAGTGACTTTAAAACAGCCTTAGGTGACGCTGCGAACCTCGGAGAACTGGCGACAGTCAACGTCTCGGGTGCTACTAGTGGAGAAGGCGAAGATGCCACATCGACTGAGCTTACAGTCACGTTTACTCCAAATAGCTCTATTAACGGGACAATAATTACCTTTGAGAAAAGCGACCTTGCTTGGGTATGTAAATACACAACGAGTGAAGCTTTCGAAGCTGGTGATATTAAAGGCTGTAAAAAAGCATAAGCAGCCAATGATCCTAACCGCTCAGTTGTATCAAGCCGGTTTATTGACTGATGCCCAGCGCGATATGCTGGGCATTGGCGACAATACCTCGCTCAGTCTTGCGCATATACTCGATGCTGGGGTTGACCCCACCGCGCTCGCCAACACCCTCGCTAACCTGCACCATCTTCCGTTCGCAGAGAGCCATCAATATCCGTTTAAAGACACCTGCTATGCCCTCGACCGGCGTGATTTAATTCAGCGTCACCAAGTGTTACCGCTGGCTCAGCAAGGCCAAGAGCTATTACTGGGGGTCAGTGATCCAGATAACGCAGAAGCTGTCGCCGACTTTCGCTTTTCTACTGGGCTCAATGTCCGGTTAGTGGTGCTCAGTCAGCCAGATTTGGATGCTGCGTTGCGCCACTTATACGGGGCAGATATCGATGGCACTGGCGATGGTATCACCATCAGTGATCAGGACTTGGCGGCCCTGACCGTCACCGATAGCCCACAGGAGGACAGTGCCGAGCTACAAAGTGATCAGGCGCCCATCAGTCGTTACATTCAACAGATCTTAGTGGATGCGGTGCGCAAAAAAGCCTCCGACGTGCATTTCGAGCCCTTTGAGCATCACTACCAAATTCGTTTTCGCCAAGACGGTTTATTACAAACCTATGCTCATCCTCCGGCAGGGGTCTCGCGGCGACTGTCGACTCGACTCAAAATCTTAGCCCAACTCAATATTGCCGAACGACGTTTGCCACAGGACGGGCGCATCAAGCTGACCCTCACCGCCGACCATACCGTCGATATGCGCGTCTCTACCCTGCCAACCATTTGGGGCGAGAAAGTAGTGGTTCGTCTGCTAGATAATGGCCAGCAGCAATTAACCTTGCATGATTTAGGCTTAACCGAGTGGCAACGCCAGCACTATCAAGACGCATTAGATAGACCGCAAGGCATGATTTTGTTTACCGGCCCAACCGGCAGCGGCAAAACCGTCTCTTTGTACAGTGGGTTAAAGTATCTCAATCAGCCCGAGCGTAATATTGCCACCGTCGAAGATCCGGTTGAGATCCAGCTAGAAGGCGTCAACCAAGTCAACGTTAATACGGCCATTGGTTTAGATTTTGCCACCGCACTCCGTGCATTTTTGCGCCAAGATCCCGATGTAGTCATGGTGGGGGAAATTCGCGATCTCGACACCGCTGAAATCGGGATCAAAGCCGCGCAAACCGGTCATCTGGTGTTATCAACCCTGCATACCAATTCCGCCGCCGAAAGCATCACCCGTTTGTCCCATATGGGTATTGCCCCCTACAACCTTGCCAGCTCTCTAACTTTGGTGGTGGCCCAACGTTTAGTCCGCCGTTTATGCCCGATGTGTAAACAGCCGCATCCAGCTGATGATCCGCACCTTCAGCACTTAGCTAACCTCTATCCGACGTTAACCCCAAACACCTTGTACCAAGCTCATCCTCACGGCTGCTATCAGTGTTATCAAGGCTATCAGGGTCGCACAGGGGTGTATGAGGTGCTTCCTGTTACCGAGACTATTGCCAGCGCCATTTACCGCAATGCCAGTGCCATCGAACTGACCCAACTGGCGACGGAGGAAGGGATGTGGCGATTAGCCGAATCCGGGATTGCCAAACTCAATCAAGGGATCACCAGCATTCAAGAGCTTACTCGCGTTATTCAGCTTGCCTAAGGAGTCTTCATGGCCAAACCCACGCTGTTTCTCTTTCATTGGCGCCAAGCCGCTGCAGGCGGCGACAAAAAAGGCCAAGTGTTCGCCTATACCGAGCAGGATGCTCGCCAACAGTTGGCGAGCCAATCGATCTTGCCCACACGCATCATTCGCCGTCGACTATCGAGCTTTCAGCAGCGCCGTCACAAAGCCAAAGCGGCGGATATCACTCAGTTTTCCCGCGATCTCACTACTCTGCTAGAGTCTGGGATCCCCATCGTACAGGCCCTCAACCTCATCGCGCTCAATCAGGTCAAAGCCGAGATGCGCTTGCTAGTGCGTCATATTCGCCAGCAACTCGAAGCGGGCACCAGTTTGAGTGATGCGTTGGCGCAAGCGAGTCCCTTGTTTGATCGCTTCTACTGCGATCTGGTCGCAACAGGCGAGCAAACCGGGCAATTGCCGCAGGTCTTTGCCCGGTTAACCTTGTATCGTGAAAAGCAGGCGCAGCTTCGCAGTAAAGTGATTAAAGCCATGATCTATCCCAGCATAGTGATCAGCGTGGCCTTGGGAGTGAGTGCCTATCTGCTGGTATTCGTGATCCCGAAATTTAAACATATTTTTGACTCCTTCGGCGCCGAGCTACCTTGGCTGACCCAACAAGTTCTCGCCTTATCCGACATCGTGAGCCAACACGCATTGACCATCACACTGATAATGGCGGGCCTTGCCGCTGCCCACCAGCTACTGCAGCGTAAAAACGCGACCTACCACTATTACTATGACCGCTGGCTACTGCGACTGCCCGTCATCGGTGAAGTGGTGAGTAAAGCCTGCATTGCCAAGTTTTCTCGTACCCTCGCCACCACCTTTAGTGCTGGTATTCCGTTACTTTCTGGCTTACAAGCGGCAACAAAATCCATGACCAACGCTTATTATGTTCACGCGCTTAATGCAGTGTATCAGCACACCGCAACGGGTATTCCACTCCACCAAGCATTGCGTGACAGCGACAGCTTCCCTGTGATGGTGACCCAAATGGTGATGATTGGCGAAGAGTCGGGCTCACTCGATAATATGCTCAACCGCATCGCGCAAATCTATGAAGCCGAAGTCGATAACACCGTGGACAACCTCGGTAAAATCATCGAGCCCCTGTTAATTTTAGTGCTGGGGCTATTGATTGGCGGCTTGGTGGTGGCCATGTATTTACCGATTTTCAATCTGATGTCCGTTCTTGGCTAGCCAAGATAGAGTCTCTCGCCACAAGGCGCTATGATGCGCACAAGGTTTATACCCAGAAGGTCCCATGTTGATATTCTCATCGCCGTTATTCATCGTTCTTGCCGGCCTATTCGGCCTGATTATCGGTAGCTTTTTAAATGTGGTCATCGCACGTTTGCCGATCATGATGGCGCGTCGTTGGCGCCAAGAATGCTTAGCCACCTTTCCTGATGCAAACATTGAGGCCCCCGATGGGCAGCGTTTTGATTTGTGCCTTCCCGCGTCTCACTGTCCGGCCTGTGAGCAAACCATTCGCTGGTATGACAATATTCCGCTGCTCAGTTGGCTGGCTTTAAAAGGCCGCTGCCGCCATTGCCAACATCCCATCAGTAAACGCTATCCATTGGTGGAGCTGACCAGCGCGATACTTTGCATGCTCCCCGCATGGCTTTTCACCTCCCCGACATGGGCCATCGCGGTGATGGCGGCTAGTTTAGTGTTGTTAGCCTTAACCTTGATTGATTGGGAAACCCTGCTGCTGCCCGATCAACTCACCTTACCCTTGATGTGGTCCGGCATCGGCCTTGCGCTGATCGGCATTAGCCCCGTCACACTCAGTGAGAGTGTCATTGGTGCCATGGTCGGTTATGTCAGCCTTTGGAGCCTCTTTTGGGCCTTTAAGCTCACCACCGGCAAAGAAGGCATGGGCTATGGCGACTTTAAGCTCTTTGCCGCCTTGGGGGCGTGGCTGGGATGGCAAGTACTGCCGCTATTGATCCTGCTGGCCTCATTAAGTGGCGCCGTGATTGGCGCTATCGTACTCCGCCGTCAGCAGCAAGGACTGCAGCAACCTTTCGCCTTTGGTCCTTTTATTGCGATCGCCGGCTGGGTCTGCCTCCTGTGGGGTGATGGCCTGTTACACTGGTACCTTTCACAACTATTGGGAGTGCGTTAATGGGATTAGTGATTGGGCTTACTGGCGGTATCGGTAGCGGCAAAACCACGGTTGCCAACCAGTTTGCGGCCAAAGGCATTGAGGTGATTGATGCAGATGTGATTGCACGCGATGTGGTGGCAGTTGGCAGTGAAGGGCTTGCGGCAATCGCCGCGCGCTTTGGTGAATCAGCCTTGCAGTCCGATGGGCAATTGAATCGCGCTTGGCTCAGAGAGCGGGTCTTTTCACACCCAGACGACAAACGTTGGTTGGATGACTTACTGCACCCAATGATCCGTACCCAGATGATCAGCGCTTGCGCGCAAGCACGCTCTTCCTACTGTTTGCTTGTGGTGCCGTTATTGGTGGAAAATAACCTCATGGCATTAGCGGATCGCATTTTGGTGGTCGATGTTGATGAGCAAACCCAAATTGCGCGGACATTAAAGCGAGACGGCGTGAGCCGCCAGCAAGTCGATGCCATTCTGGCTGCCCAAGCAACCCGTGCGCAGCGACTTGCGGTCGCCCACGACATCATCAACAATGATCAACCAGAGACGGAACTCCAACACCAGATTGATGCCTTACACCAGACGTATTTAACCTTGGCCGCCCAACATCACACCGGGGAGTAACCGGATAGGATCGCGAAACATTTATGACCAGCCTCACTTTGTATGAACACCCACTCAATGAACAGGTGCGAATTTATTTGCGCCTAGAGTACCTGCTCGATCAATTGGACGAAGTGAGCGGATTATCGGCCCCTTGCCACCATATTCAATTTTTCCGCAGCCTATTTGATTTGCTGGAAATTCTCGAACAAGTGCAAGTGAAAGCGGATCTTGCCAAGGATTTGGATAAGCTCAAGAAAAAGCTCAACGCTTGGGCGCATGTGCCACAGGTCGATCAACAGCAGCTACAACAACTGCTCGAGCAATTGGCCGAGCACCAACGTGCGGTCTTACAAGCCAAGCGTTTTGGCCAAGCGCTACGCGAAGATCGCTTCCTGACCAGCATCAAACAGCGATTCTCCATTCCCGGTGGCAGCTGTAGTTTTGATTTACCCATTTTCCACTATTGGTTACATCAGCCTTTGGTCGCCCGCCAAAACGCGATTAATGGCTGGCTCGCCACGCTATCACCGCTACGTCATGCCCTAGCATTTTGGTTGCAACTGACCCGAGAAAGCGCACAAGGTGGGCATGTCGAGGTTAAGCAAGGCTTCTATCAACAAGACGCTGATGGCGCGTGCCTGATCCGGATTCAGGTTAACCCCGATCTGGGCGTTTATCCGTTGGTTTCAGGACACAAAAACCGTTTTGCGATCCGTTTTATGCCATTTGACGATGATCGCGAGGTCGCCGACAATATGCCGGTATTTATCAGTGTCTGTTAAGGAGATGAGCGTGAGTGATACCCCCGCGGTGGTGAAATGTCCAACCTGCCAACAACCTGTTGTTTGGGGCGAAATCAGCCCGCATCGCCCGTTTTGCAGCAAACGTTGTCAGTTGATTGATTTAGGGGAGTGGGCCAATGAAGAAAAGGCGATTCCCGGTGCACCAGACAGCTCTGATGACGACCTATGGTCAGAAGGACAGGCGGAGTAATCTCCACCTGCCAAGACGAACGATCCGTGCTTAAAATCGAGCACGGATTTTCTCAAGCACCGCGTCATTCGCTTCAGGGAAGGTATACTCGGATAAACGTGCAATCGGTGCCCATTCACCATGCTGACCTTCCTGCCCTTGCGGTTCCCCTTCAAAGCGACTGACTAAGAAAAAATCAAAGCTTAACGCTTTGTCTGGAAAATCAAAGTCTAGCGAAATAAAGGGGCTGACGTCGGTGGCATCAATCCCCACTTCTTCACGCAGCTCCCGCACCACGGCTTGGCGCGGGGTTTCGTTGGCTTCAATTTTTCCGCCGGGGAATTCCCACTTTCCGCCTTGGTGCACATCCGCATGGCGACGTGTAATAAATATCTTATCTTGCGCGGCATTAACAATCACGCCAGCGGCAATACTTACCCGTTTCATGAATACTCCTACTTACTACCGCCTACGCGCTATCCACTGTCTGTTGATATGGATGCAAGCACGTCAGCGAACGCGCGTCTTGGGGTATAAAAAAAGGCCGCTGAACGGCCTTTTTAGTCATACATAGTCAGGGTTAGATTTTACCGTGACATTGTTTAAATTTCTTCCCTGATCCGCATGGACACGGCTCATTACGGCCAACTTTTCGTCCATCGCGCACCACAGTTTCGTTGCCTGAAGCGTTCGCCTCGCCGTCACTGAGTGGGTTATCGGCTTTGGCATGATTCACTTGCTGCTGGCGAGCTGCTTGCTCTGCACGTGCTTGACGCTCCGCTTCCATACGCTCAACGTCATCAGGCTGTTGCACACGAACGCGGCTGAGTGTGGTGATCACGTCGGTTTTTAGCGCTTCTAGCATGTCTTCAAACAGCTCGAACGATTCACGCTTGTACTCCTGCTTCGGATTCTTTTGCGCATAGCCGCGCAGGTGGATACCTTGGCGCAGGTGATCCATCGCCGCCAAATGCTCTTTCCACAGCGTATCCAAAGTTTGCAGCATGACCGCTTTTTCGAAGTTGCGCAGTGTTTCAGCACCCACCGCCGCTTCTTTGCTCTTATAGACATCAATCAGCGATGACAGAATTCGCTCACGCAATAATTCTTCATACAGCTTGTCGTCTTCATCCAACCATTGTTGGATAGGCAATTCGATATCAAAATCTGCTTTTAAGCGCTGCTCTAGGCCGGCAATATCCCACATTTCTTCCAACGATTGCGGCGGAATATATTGGCTAACCAGTGCATTCACTACATCTTCACGGTTATGCTCAATCATTTCACTGATATCGCTGGAAACCAGCAGCGCGTCACGCAATTCGTAGACCACTTTACGCTGATCGTTGGCCACATCATCGAATTCCAGCAGCTGCTTACGAATGTCGAAGTTACGTCCTTCTACTTTGCGTTGCGCGTTTTCAATCGCCTTGTTCACCCAAGGGTGTTCAATCGCTTCACCTTCACCCATCCCGAGGCGTTTCATCATGTTAGAAACTTTTTCTGAGGCAAAAATGCGCATCAGTGAGTCTTCCATCGACAGATAAAAACGCGTCGAACCTGGGTCACCTTGACGACCAGCACGGCCACGAAGCTGGTTATCAATACGGCGTGACTCGTGACGCTCCGTACCAATAATGTGCAGGCCACCCGCCTCAACCACTTGGTCGTGAAGTTGCTGCCATTTCTCTTTCGCCGCTTCGACTTGTGCGTCTGTCGGCTCGTCAATATCACCCAGTACCTGCTTCCAGCTACCGCCTAGAACAATATCCGTACCACGACCGGCCATGTTGGTTGCAATCGTCACGGTGCCCGGATAACCGGCTTGTTCAACGATTTCGGCTTCGTGGGCGTGGAATTTCGCGTTGAGGACTTGGTGCTTGATGCCATCTTTTTTCAGCGCATTAGAAAGAAGCTCTGATTTTTCAATCGAGACGGTCCCGACAAGTACCGGCTGGCCAGCTTTCGCTCGCGTTTTAATGTCTTCAATAATCGCGGCAAATTTCTCACGCTCGGTCATATAAACCTGATCAGCATGATCTTTACGCACCATCGGGCGGTTGGTCGGAATAACCACGGTATCCAATCCATAAATCGACTGGAACTCAAAGGCTTCGGTGTCCGCAGTCCCTGTCATCCCTGACAGCTTTTCATAGAGTCGGAAGAAGTTCTGGAAGGTGATCGAGGCCAGTGTCTGGTTCTCGTTTTGGATTTTCACCCCTTCTTTGGCTTCCACCGCTTGGTGTAACCCTTCAGACCAACGACGTCCCGGCATGGTACGGCCGGTGTGCTCATCAACGATGATCACTTCGTCTTCTTTAACAATGTAATCGACGTCGCGCTCAAACAGCACATGGGCACGGAGTGCGGCGTTAATATGGTGCAACAAGCTAATATTCGCGGGCGAATACAGTGTATCGTCTTCTGCCATCAAGCCGTTTTTCTTTAGCAGCTCTTCGACAAATTCTTGGCCGTTTTCGGTCATGTAGACCTGTTTGGCTTTCTCATCGACGGTGTAATGCCCATCGCCACGATATTCTTCTGAGTCTTCTTCGTCTTGCTTTTCGAGCTGAGGGATCAACGCGTTGATCCGCTGATACATTTCTGAGCTATCTTCTGCTGGCCCTGAAATAATCAGTGGTGTACGCGCCTCATCAATCAAGATGGAGTCCACCTCATCGACAATTGAGAAGTAGCGATCGCGCTGCACGCGATCTTCCGCACGAAACGCCATGTTATCGCGCAGGTAGTCGAAACCAAATTCGTTGTTGGTTCCGTAAAGAATGTCACACGCGTAAGCGGCTTTCTTCGCTTCCGGTGGCATGTTCGGCACATTCACGCCGACCGTCATGCCAAGAAAATCGAATAGCGGACGGTTTGTTTCCGCGTCACGTTGCGCCAAGTAGTCGTTGACGGTAACGATATGCACGGATTTGCCTGTCAGTGCATTCAAATAAGACGGCAAGGTCGCCGTCAGGGTTTTACCCTCACCGGTGCGCATTTCTGCAATCTGGCCACTGTGCAGCACCATGCCCCCGATCAGCTGAACATCGAAGTGGCGCATACCAAACACACGCTTAGATGCTTCGCGGACGGTGGCAAAGGCTTCAGGAAGCAGATCGTCCAAGCTTGCGCCTTGGTCGAGACGCTCACGGAATTCGACGGTTTTCGCTTTTAGCGCATCATCACTGAGGGATTCAAATTGGGGCTCTAGCTTGTTGATTTCATCAACGACTTTTCGCAGCCGACGCAAAGTGCGGTCATTACGGCTTCCGATAACTTTAGTCAGGATTTTCGATAACATGGCGTTGCCGGTACTCTTTTTAATGGTCTTCCCACATGGGCGGCAGCTGCACAGCAATGATGCTGGTGTGCATTCAGTTCAACGCGGATAGGCTATGGTTCATCGATTCGACAGAAGATGCCAATGCGCGCATCTTTATTAGGTGGAGCCAAATCGGAAAGAATTCAAGGGCGGACAGTGCCGCTTAACAACTTATTTTCCGCGAAGCTGATTGTGAAATTAACAGGCTGCATTGAAAACACTATGCCTGTCGCTCTACCCATGCGACACTTACCTGTGAATGATTCGGTCACTTATAATAAGGGAAATTGGACCGACATCCTATGAATAATCAGGGACAGATAGGATCAATTAGGAAAAATTAGACGCTGTGCGACTGTTCACGCACCGAATTGACGATAAAAAAGACAATAGCCATGCGAGATCACCGACCCCGCTCTACGTTGCACTTGTTAGAGAGCGACAACAACAATATCGCTCAACGCGCTGTTGAGCTCGCCAAGCTAAATAAGTTGATCTTGGCCTTGTTGCCGGGCGAAACCTCTAAGGCTTGCCGGGTAGCAAACTATCGTGAGGGCGTGCTCGTGGTTGAAGCTGGCAGCGGCGCTTGGGCTATGCGGCTCAATTACGAGCGCCAACACCTTTTGTCCGTATTACGGCAAAAAGGCCTCGCCAGTCTCACCACCATTGAAGTGAAAATTAATCCAGCCTTGGCCGCCGTGGATAGAGAAGAAGATGCCGCCACACCCGCGCGCCATTTGAGCAAAGCCTCGGGTGAGTTACTGCATGAGCTGGGGCAAAGTGCCTCACCAAAGTTAAAAGCGCGTTTAGAGGCCTTAGCCAAGCTAGCGACAGACACAAAAAAGCCAGAGTCGTGACTCTGGCTTGATTTAATAGGGTGCTGAGCAACTTACCATGATGAGGCAGCTCTGCCCTATTTAGGTGCAAGTGTTAGGCAAGCACCATATCTGGGTCAGCAAAGGCAACCGGTGATTTTTCCGTTTCTTCAAACGTTACCCACTCCCACGCTTCTTGATCCGCCAACACAGCACGCAGCAGCTGGTTGTTCAGTGCATGGCCCGATTTATAGGCGCGCATTTCACCGATGATGCTATGGCCACACATGTATAGGTCACCAATTGCATCCAACACTTTGTGCTTCACTAATTCGTTATCAAAGCGCAGACCTTCTTCGTTCAAGATGCGGTAGTCATCCAGAACAATGGCGCAATCAAAGCTGCCGCCCAAACACAGGTTCTGTGATTGTAGGTATTCAATGTCGCGCATAAACCCAAAGGTTCGCGCACGACTGATATCTTTGATAAACGACTGTGTCGAGAAGTCCATCACCAAATTTTGTTGCTCTGATTCAATCGCAGGATGGTTGAAGTCGATGGCAAAATCGAGGCGGAAGCCGTTATACGGCACCAGCTCTGCCCATTTGTCGCCGTCTTCAATGCGAACAGGTTTTTTAATGCGAATGAATCGTTTTGGTGCGTTTTGTACTTCAATACCGGCAGATTGCAGCAAGAAGATGAATGGGCTTGAGCTACCATCCATAATCGGGATTTCTGGCGCATTGACCTCGATAATAATGTTATCGATGCCCATACCGGCAATCGCGGCACTTAAATGCTCGACAGTCGAGATACGCACGCCTTCGTCATTAACGAGCGCGGTACACAGCATAGTGTCGCGTACATCCGCTGGATCAGCCGGAAAGTCAACCGGCGGCTCCATATCGGTACGGCGATAAATCACGCCGGTGTTCGCAGGAGCCGGACGCAGAGTAAGCGTAACCTTACGCCCAGAGTGGAGGCCCACACCGGTCGTTTCGACAATACTTTTTAATGTTCGCTGTCTTATCATCGGCTTATCTCAACTTTTTCTCAAAAAAGTGTGCTCTGCGTCACTCATTACCCTGTCACCTTAGACAAAGGGAGCGTGATGATAGCACATCGCTGGCTACAAACCAAGCACTGGCACTAGTCAGCTTGCTTACGCAAAAACGCAGGAATATCGAGATAATCATGCTCGGTCTGCGATTTTGGCGCCGCGTTTGACGACGACGCAGCTGGCTGCTCTTTTGCCGCAGGCGTTGCCGCCTGAGGTTTTTCTTGCAAAGGCTGTGCCTTTTTCGGCTCGGCCGGTGCTTGCCCAGACTGTGCGTTGGTCACCAAGGTAATATCTGGCTTACGTTCGTTGCCAATCCCCGTTGCCACCACAGTCACTCGCAGCTCGTCGCTCATTTCCGGATCCATCGAGGTACCAATCACGACAGTCGCATTATCAGAGGCGAACGCTTTAACCGTGTTACCGACCGTCTCGAATTCATCAAGACGCATATCGAAACCAGCGGTAATGTTCACCAGCACACCGCGTGCGCCTGCTAAGTCGATGTCCTCAAGTAGCGGGCTAGAAATGGCCATTTCAGCCGCTTCTTCTGCTCGGTCTTCACCCGTAGCAACCCCGCTTCCCATCATGGCGTGCCCCATCTCTGACATCACAGTGCGGACATCCGCAAAGTCGACGTTAATGTGGCCCGGACGGGTAATCAGCTCAGCAATACCTTGCACCGCGTTACGAAGTACATCATTCGCCTTCGCAAACGCATCTAGTAAGGTTATGCCACGACCCAGTACTTTGAGCAGTTTTTCGTTAGGAATCGTGATAAGCGAGTCAACATTCTTAGACAGCTCTTCAATTCCTTGCTCAGCAAAGGCCAGTCGCTTCTTACCTTCGAAGCTAAATGGTTTGGTGACCACTGCAACGGTGAGGATACCCATTTCTTTCGCAATTTCTGCGATGATAGGTGCTGCACCTGTCCCAGTACCGCCGCCCATTCCTGCTGCGATAAATACCATATCGGCACCTTCGAGCTCAGCTTTAATCGCATCGCGATCTTCAAGGGCAGAATCTCGACCTACTTGAGGGTTTGCCCCCGCGCCTAGGCCTTTGGTGATGTCGCCACCAATTTGAATGACGGTGCCAACGCTACTTTTACGCAACGCTTGGGCGTCAGTGTTAATACTAATGAAGTCAACGCCTTCGATTGACTCACGTACCATATGCTCGACAGCGTTACCGCCGCCACCGCCAATGCCAACGACTTTAATTACCGCATCGTCAGACATTTCCATCATCGGTTCAAACATGAGTTCTCTCCGTCCTTCCTGTTCGCATCAGGGTTAAAATTCTTTCTTAAACCAGCTACTCAGCTTGCTTACCCAACTGGCAACAGCCCGCTTTTGCTCTGGTTCACTCGTTTCTGTCAGCAAGTTTTCTTTGCCGTAATGCAAAAGCCCAACCGCTGTTGCATAACATGGTGCTTGTACATAGTCGGTTAATCCGGTGACACCCACAGGCTGCCCAACTCGTACTTGATTCTGAAACACACGCTCAGCACATTCGACCAAACCGTGCATCTGTGCCGCACCGCCAGTCAGTACAATGCCTGCGGCTAACTGGTGCTTCACGCCTTCACTGCGTAGCTTGTCTTGAATGGCAACCAGCTTCTGATTGACCAATCCCAACAGCTCAGAACAACGTGGCTCAATCACTTCTGCCAGTGTCTGGCGCTGCAATGTCCGTGACGGGCGTCCGCCCACACTGGGCACATTGACTTTGGCATCCTTGCTGACCAATTCGCTAAGTGCGCAGCCGTACTTCACTTTAATGTCTTCTGCGTCGGCAAGCGGTGTTCCGAACGCGTAAGCAATGTCGCTGGTAATCACGTTCCCCGCATAAGGGATAACCTCTGCGTGGCGCAGCGCGCCTCCCGTCCAAACTGCGAGATCCATGGTACCACCGCCAATATCGACAACGCAGACACCCAGCTCACGTTCGTCCGGTGTAATCACCGCATGGCTTGCTGACAAGCCGGAGAAAATCAGTTGATCAACTCTAAGACCACAGCGTTCAACCGCTTTCTCAATATTTTTTGCCGTGTCATTGTGACATGTGATGAGGTGCACACTGGCTTCCATACGCACACCTGACAACCCCACTGGGTTTTTGATCCCTTCTTGATAGTCAATTTTATATTCTTGTGGGATCACATGGAGCACGCGTTGCTCATCACTAATCTTCACTGACTTGGCAGTGTGGATCACATTGTCAACGTCATCTTGGGTCACTTCCTCATCGGAAATCGTACCCATCCCTCTTTCAGTCTGGCAGTGAATGTGCTTTCCTGACAAAGAAAGATACACAGAACTGATTTGGCAATCCGCCATCATTTCTGCTTCATTCACCGCACGCTGGACGGATTTGACCACAGATTCTAGGTCGTTGACGCCACCTTTATCCATGCCACGAGACGGGCTGGTCCCCACGCCCAATACGTTGATGGTGCCGTCTGGCAGCACTTCACTGACCAGCGCAGACACTTTGGACGTACCGATATCCAGTCCAACAATCAGTGATTTATCTGTCGCTTTATTCATTCACACCATCTCTTAATCTTGGCTAGTCGTCTCTTCCGTCTCTGTTTTCCAACCTACGGCAGCACCTGTGTCATAGCGTAAGTCCACGTAAGCGATCGGTGTTTGTTGTTGCTGTATCTCAGGGTAAAGGTGCACAAACCGCGCTAAGCGCTCTTCTCGTGCTTCTCGACCCAACTCAATCCGTATGCCGCTGCGTGTCACGATACGCCAAGAGCGTCGCTCGTTCAGTGATAAGGCTTTAATCGACAAGCCAATGCGATTGAGCTGCGCATTTAAAGTCTCACTGGCGGCAAGCACCTCTTTTGCACTCTCTGGCATACCGTGCAAAGACACCAGATCCTGTCCTGCAACATCCGCCGGCGTGCCATCAAAAATCTCGCCATCAGGCGTTAACAGCTTCTGTCCATTCCAGATAGCTCGCGCTTGATACTCGGTAATATGGACTTTCAAGGTGTTCGGCCACTGTTTGCGAACCGCCACGTGCTTAACCCAAGGCAGCGCCTCGATGTTTGCCTGGATGCTATTCACATCTTGCAACATAAAACTTTTCAAGGTGCCGACCGACAACACAGCGTCGCGCACTTGCTGATCACTGACCTGAGTCCGATCGCCTTCGATGACCAACTGAGACAAAGGCAGCTGCTGCTCATCGCTCATCCAATCGATCACTCGCACAAAGCCGGTCACCATCAAAAGAATGACTGCGGTAAGAAACACCAATCCCGCCCATTGCTGACGTTCAAGGTTCACCGTTTCTTGTATGCGTGTGAGCGCATTTACCATGCTCATACCTTTGTTATCGCCTTGTGTCGAGCAAGCTTGACACACCCAGCGAAAAAACCGACTGATTATAGCGATCCCGCGCCTCGTGCTCCAACTTGATTGACGCTTTGTATCAATAAGCTGAGATCTGTTCCGAGCAATTTTGCTCTGTGATGCGAAAAAAGCCGCCTTTTTATTCGGATCGTCCGATTATGACACAGCTTTTTATCACATCAGTTTATTTTTTGTTGTGCCATTTTTGCTTTATCCAGCGCCATTGCCGCTAAATTTCGCGCTACTTTACCAATGTCACCCGCGCCTTGTGTTAAAACTAAGTCATTCGCTTGCAGTACATTGGCCAATGCGGCCGGTAACGCCTCGGCATTTGGCACAAAAATCGGATCGAGCTTACCTCGCGCCCGAATGCTACGACACAAACTTCTACCGTCAGCCCCAGCAATCGGTGTTTCTCCCGCAGAATAGACATCCAACATCAACAGCACATCCACGTTTTCCAGCACATTGGCAAAATCATCGTAGAGATCGCGGGTACGGCTGTATCGGTGCGGCTGAAAGATCATCACCAAACGATGATCTTGCCAGCCAGCGCGTGCCGCTTTAATGGTGACATCCACTTCACTAGGGTGGTGACCATAATCATCAACCAATAACGCCGTTCCTTGCTCGACAGGGAATTCTCCCAGTTGGTCGAAACGACGTCCTGTTCCTTCAAAACTGGCAAGCGCACGCACAATGGCAGCGTCATCCACACCGTCTTCGGTCGCGACAGCAATCGCGGCACTGGCGTTTAATGCGTTGTGTTGTCCCGGAATATTGAGCTCTATGGTCAAGGTCTCGCGTCCCGGACGGGTGACTTTAAAGATCCCGCGCTGACCTTTTTGGTGATAATCGTGCAAACGCACATCGGCATCATCAGAAAAGCCATAGGTGATCACTTGGCGACCAATCGATGGGATCAGGGCGCGTACCACAGGATCATCAATACACACCACCGCTAACCCGTAAAACGGTAGATTGTGAAGAAAATCAATAAAGGTTTGCTTTAGCGTTTCAAAGTTACCGCCGTAGGTATCCATATGGTCGGCTTCAATATTGGTGACGATGGCGACCATAGGTTGTAAATGCAAAAAAGAGGCATCGCTTTCGTCCGCTTCCGCAATCAAATATCGGCTACTCCCCAAACGCGCGTTGGTGCCAGCACTTTTCACTAATCCCCCATTAACAAAGGTGGGATCTAAACCGGCTTCCGAATAAATCTGTGTCACTAATGCAGTGGTCGTGGTTTTACCATGAGTGCCGGCAACGGCAATACCGTGCCGATATCGCATCAATTCGGCCAACATTTCGGCACGACGAACCACCGGAATGCGGAGCGATTTTGCCGCGACCACTTCCGGATTATCGGGCTTGATGGCGGTAGAGACCACCACCACGCTTGCTTTCTCAATATGACTGGCTTGATGACCGATAAAGATCTCTGCCCCCATGGACGCCAAACGCTCGGTGACCACATTTTGTGCAAGATCCGAGCCGGTTATTTGGTAACCTTCATTAATCAGCACTTCAGCAATACCACACATACCCGCACCGCCGATGCCCACAAAGTGGATCCGTTTCACCCGACGCATTTCCGGGATCATGGTACGAAGTTTTTCTAGCTGCTGATTATCCAATTTACCCATTCATCTTTTCTCTATTATTTTGCTTGTTCGGCAATCACTTGTGCCACACGTGCATCCGCATCAATGATCGCGGCATCGCGCGCGGCGTTCGCCATCGCAAGGAGGCGCGCTCGGTCTAAGCCGTCAATTGTCTCAGCCAGCGTGGCGGCTGTCAGTGATGGCTGTTCAATCATCAGTGCTGCATCACGTTCAACCAAGTAATCACCGTTTAGTGCTTGCTGACGATCGGCATGCATAAAGGGCACAAAGATCGCCCCCACACCGGCTGCCGCGAGTTCCGAGACCGTCAACGCGCCACTGCGACAAATCACCACATCGGCCCAAGCATAAGCACTGGCGACATCATCAATAAATTCAGTCACGGTCGCATCGGTAACGCCCTCAGCGTGATAGGCCGCTTCGGTACTTTGCGCGTTTCCTTTACCGGCTTGGTGACGCACCATGACTGGCTGCGCCGTTTGTGCCACCGCAACAGGCACGGTTTGGTTTAAGATGCGCGCACCTTGGCTGCCGCCCATCACCAGAATACGCAATGGTCCGTTGCGATCACGAAAGCGCGCTGTCGGTGACGGCAAGGAACACACATCACGGCGCACCGGATTGCCGACCACAGGCTGACCCTCAAACGCTCCCGGAAAGGCTTGCAGCACTTGCTTAGCCACTTTTGCCAACCATTGGTTGGTTAACCCAGCCACCGCATTTTGTTCATGAAGCACCACAGGTACACCACTGAGCCAAGCGGCGATGCCACCGGGGCCACTCACGTATCSACCCATACCCAACACCGCATCGGGTTTATAGCGCTTAATGATTTGGCGCGCTTGCCAAATGGCGCTAAGGATCATCCACGGCGCACGCAGCTTGCGGATCAGGCCCGAACCAATCAAGCCTTTGACACGAATAAACTCAATATCAATGCCGTGTTTGGGAACCAGATCGGCTTCCATACGATCCGCAGTCCCCAACCAACGGATCTGCCAGCCTTGTTGCTCTAAATATTTCGCGACCGCGAGGCCGGGAAACACATGTCCACCGGTTCCCCCCGCCATTACCAATAAACGTTTACTGCTCATCGTGTTGAATTTTATCCTGATAATGCTTGATTTGATGGGCTTGGGCCGTGGCTAAACGGTACTCATGGTCGATACGTAACAGCAGGGCGACCGCCATTGCCATGATCAAAAGACTGGAACCGCCATAACTGATCAGAGGCAGCGTCAGCCCCTTGGTCGGCAGCATGCCCGCGGCAGCGCCCACATTCACCATGGTTTGAAACGCAAACCAAATCCCGATACCAAAGGCGAGAAAGCCACCAAACAATTGTTCTTGTTCAAGGCAACGTCTGCCAATAAATAAGGCTTTGAAGACCAAGCAGAAAATTAAAACCAAAATGACACTAACGCCCACCAGCCCGAGCTCTTCGGCAATCACGGCAAAAACAAAGTCGGTATGCGCTTCAGGCAAGTACTCCAATTTTTGAATCGAGTTGCCTAAGCCTTGCCCAAACCAATCACCGCGCCCAAAGGCCATTAACGATTGGGTAAGCTGATAGCCACTGCCAAACGGGTCTTGCCAAGGGTCAAGGAAAGCGGTAACACGCCGCACCCGATAAGGCTCTGCAATGATCAAGCCTCCCACCAGCGTTAGCCCTGCCACCAGCAGCGCGATAAATTGCCACAATTTGGCGCCGGCAATAAACAACATGCCCACCGTGGTCACAAACATCACCACCACTGAGCCTAAATCGGGCTGGGCAAGGAGCAAGCTGGCAAATAACAACAGCACCGCAAGCGGCTTCGCAAAGCCACGAAAGTGCTCGCGCACTTCACCATGACGGCGGACGAGGTATCCTGCCAAAAAAACAAACAGAGATAACTTGGCAATCTCGGCAGGCTGAACATTGAYCCCAGCAATGGAGATCCAGCGCGCTGCACCGTTGACCGAGCGCCCGATGGCTAATACGGCCAGCAGCAACACCGATGACAGCAATAGCATCCAACCACTGTATTTTTGCCAAAGCCGCACGGGAATATACATCACCACCACAGCCGCTATCACGGCTACCGTGAGATACATCGCGTGCCGTTTCGCAAATAAAAATGGGGCATCGGCCAAGCGAAGGGCAACCGGGATAGACGCTGACGTCACCATCACCAGCCCAATCACCATCAATAGCAGTGATACCCAGACAAGTTGGCGATCATAGAGCACACCCGGCGATGGGGTGCGCAGCCAAGACCAACACTGTTTGGGCCAAGTGCGTATCATCGGACATCACTCACGGTAAGTTGTTTGACGGCATCGGCAAAGGCATCGCCACGTGCCATAAAGTTGGCGAACTGATCGAGGCTCGAACAGGCTGGTGACAATAGCACCATATCACCCGGTGCAACGTGTTGGGCAATGACATCAATCGCCTGCTCCAAGGTTTCAAAACGCTGCGACGAGCGGCTCAATGCAGCCAGTTTGTCACCATCCCGCCCAAAGCAATATAGCTGGGCAGACAGCTTATCCAACACAGGTTGAAGCGCCTGAAAATCCGCACCTTTACCATCACCGCCGAGCAACAGATGGAGCTTCCCTTGCAGCGTTAAGCCATCCAAAGCGGCTAACGTGCTGGCCACATTGGTCGCTTTGGAATCATTCACCCAAGTTACGCCGTTGATCGTTGCCACCGTCTGGCAACGATGAGGCAAGCCAGTATAGGTTTGCATTGCCTGAACTTGTCCATCGCGACCGATACCGACACTGTCTGCCAGTGCCATTGCCGCTAAGCAATTGGCAACATTATGACGCCCAACGAGCGCAAGTTCGGTCACGGGCAGGACAGGAACACCCTCCACACTGAGCCACTCTTGGCCTTGATGACTGATCAGACGATAGTCGCCGTGCTGAAAACCAAATAAAACGAGAGGTTGCTCACTGTGCGTTGCTTTATCATCAGCGTTGGCAATCCGGGTGTGTGCGTGAGCGAAAATACGTAACTTGGCCGCGCGATAATCGGCCAAGCTGTCGTAACGATCCATGTGATCTTCAGAAAAGTTTAAAAACGCGGCGCCATTCAACGCCAATGACGCCGTGGTTTCCAGTTGAAAGCTCGACAGCTCCAGCACATATAAGTCATGCCCTTGGTCGAGTAAATCAAGCGCCGCGACACCGATATTGCCACCCACACCCACACGGATACCCGCTGCTTTGGCCATCTCGCCCACTAAGGCGGTGACAGTGCTTTTCCCGTTCGACCCGGTGATAGCGACCACCGGCTTATCGCAATACCACGCAAAGAGTTCAATGTCGCCAACGATGGGGATGCTCGCTTGATGAACTGGGCCAAGCGCGGGCGTCGTCAGCGCAATGCCCGGGTTGGTCACCACCAGATCGGCGTCGGCTAACCACTGTTCCTGCCAGCTGCCGGTATGTAATGTCACCTGAGCCGGCAGTTGATCACACCCCGGAGGTTGAAGACGCGAATCCATCACGCGAATCGTTGCCTGAGGATGGTGGCGGGCAATAAAGCGCACCACGGATAATCCAGTCACCCCCAAGCCCATCACCACGATATGATCAAACTCGGTTAACGAACGCTGGCTCACGGTTGACATGATTAACGTACCTTCAGCGTTGCCAGTGCAATCAACACTAGCATCAAAGAAATAATCCAAAAGCGGACAATGACTCGTGGCTCCGGCCACCCTTTTAATTCATAGTGATGATGAATCGGTGCCATACGGAAAATACGCTGTCCTCGCAATTTATAAGAGCCGACTTGCAAGATCACCGACACGGTTTCCATCACAAACACGCCGCCCATGATGATCAACAGCAATTCTTGGCGTACCAAGACAGCAATGGTGCCTAGCGCGCCACCAAGGGCCAACGAGCCGACATCGCCCATGAATACTTGAGCTGGATAGGTGTTAAACCACAAAAAGCCTAAGCCAGCACCGACGATGGCAGCACACACCACCACTAGCTCACTGCTGTATTTGATGTAAGGGATATGCAGATAGCTGGCAAAGTTCACATTCCCCGTTGCCCACGCAATAAACGCAAAGCCTCCCGCGACCATCACCGTCGGCAAAATCGCGAGACCATCCAACCCATCGGTTAGGTTCACCGCATTACTGGTGCCAACAATCACAAAATAGGTAAAGACGATATAAAACAGCCCCAGTTGAGGCATCACATCTTTGAAAAAGGGCACAACCAGTTGCGTCGCAGCGGTGTCACTACCATGCGCATACAGCGCAAAGGCCACACCTAGCGCAATAGCGGATTGCCAAAAATACTTCCAACGTGCAATTAAGCCATCGGTGTTTTTGCGCACCACTTTGCGATAATCATCGACAAAGCCAACCGTGCCGTACCCGAGCAACACTACCATCACCGCCCATACATAGGGGTTCGATAAATCTGCCCATAAAAAGACGGTCAGGGTAATGGCGGCCAGGATAAGCACCCCGCCCATAGTAGGTGTACCACGCTTGCTAAAGTGCGATTCGGGCCCTTCTTCTCGTACCACTTGGCCAATCTGCATCGATTGCAGATATTTAATCAGTCGCGGCCCCATCCATAACGAGAACACAAGCGCAGTTAACGCACTCACAATGGCGCGAAAGGTCAAATATTCAAACAGTCGCATCGACGGGAAAAAGCCCTGCAATGCCTCAGCTAACCATACCAGCATCAGCAGGCCTCCTTAATGGCGGCAACAACCGCCTCCATCGCCATACCTCGGGCGCCTTTGACCAAAATGGTGTCGGGATTATGTGTTTTCATCATGGTTACTACATGCGCGATCAGCGCGTCTTTTGAGTCAAAATGACGGCCGTGACAGCATTCACTGATCACACGGCTATCGGTTCCTGTGGTAAACACCTGCGTCAGCCCCGCCTTGGCGGCGTGCTCACCCACTTCTCGGTGCATTTGTTCGCTGTACTGCCCTAGCTCGGCCATATCGCCTAAAATCAACCAACGCTCGCCAGAATAACTGGCAAGCACGTCGATGGCGGATTTCATCGCCGGAACGCTGGCATTGTAGGTATCGTCAATCAGGCGGAGTCCGGCACGCGGCTCACTCACTTCGGTGCGGCCTGCGGCATTTTTCATCGCCGCAAGTCCTTGAGTAACGTCCTCTAAGGTCACGCCCGGTAACTGCATCGCGGCACAACCGGCCATCAATGCGTTGGTAATATTGTGTTTGCCGGGCAGCGGTAACGTCACCGTAGATTGCTGCTCGCCGTCACTGAACACTAAGCGGTAGCAGCCCGCCTCGACCAGCTCGCTCTCCACCAGTTGCAAAGGCGCAGCCGCTTGCTCAGTCACCTGAATCACGTTTTTTTCTGCCAGCACGGCTTGCCATTTCTCACCGCCATGGCTTTGCGCGTTAACCAGCGCTATACCGCCTTGAGGTAGGCCTTGATAAATTTCACCTTTGGCGGTCGCGACCCCCTCTAGCGAGCCAAACCCTTCAAGGTGGGCAGCCGCAAGGTTGGTCACCATGGCAATATCCGGTTTGACAAGCGATGTGGTGTACGCAATTTCACCGATATGGTTCGCACCTAGCTCAATCACGGCATAGTCATGATCGGGCGTGAGACGAAACAAGGTGAGCGGCACCCCGATATCGTTATTAAAATTGCCTGCGGTCGCCAAGGTCTTCCCTTTGCGCGACAAAATGGACGCGAGCATTTCTTTGACCGTGGTTTTGCCACAGCTGCCTGTAATCGCGATGGTAGGAACCTGACACTGCCCTTTAACCCACGCGCCCAGCTGGCCCAGCGCGATACGGGTATCGTCGACCACCAATTGCGGCAAGTCGATATCCAGTGGTGTCGATACCACCAGTGCCACAGCGCCCGCCTGCTTGGCTTGTTCTGCAAAGTCGTGCCCATCAAACCGTTCGCCTTTCAACGCCACAAATAGCGCGCCTTTAGTCACCTGTCGGGTGTCTGTGGTGATCGCGACAACGTCAAGCGCCGGTGGGGTGTCCACACCGTGCCATTGCGCGGCCAAAACATCAGCAAAGGTTGTGAGTGCGGTGGTAATCATGGTAACTCCTTCAATAACGCAGCCACGGTTTCACGGTCGGAATAATGCACTTTGCCGTCGGCAAGGACTTGGTAGTCTTCATGGCCTTTGCCCGCGACCAGCACGATATCGTCAGCTTTGGCCGCCTGCATCACCCGTGACAATGCACGCGCGCGATCGTGCTCAACCCACGCGTTATCGGGGGCCTGCATCCCAGCAAGCATGTCATCGGTAATCGCATTGGGCGCTTCACTGCGCGGGTTATCGTTGGTCAGTACCGCCTGATCGGCATATTGCTCTGCAATGCGAGCCATCACCGGACGCTTGCGGGTATCACGATCGCCGCCGCAGCCAAAGACACACCACAACTTACCCCGACAGTGGCGGCGCAGTGCGATCAGAGCCTTCTCCAGCGCATCGGGCGTGTGAGCATAGTCAACCACCATGGTCGGTTTGTCAGGGGCAAGAAAAACCTCCATCCGGCCAATGACGGCGTTTAATTGATCGCTAGTCGCTAACAGGGCATCCAGTGAATAGCCCAAGCCTAATAGGGTCGCCAAACTGACCAAGAGATTGCTGACGTTAAAATCCCCCACCAAGGCAGCATTCAACTCCCCTTGTCCCCAACTGGTTTCGACCATCACACGTACGCCGTCGGTGGCAAAATTAATCTGGGTGGCACGCACATAAGGGCCGTCGTGGTGTTGCAAAGAATCAGCGTGCAGCGCGACCGCAATCGCCTTGGGCCACTCGCGCAGCCATTGGCGTCCCACCTTATCGTCGGCATTAATGACTTTGAGCGGGTTACCCAATGAGAAAAGCTGCTTTTTCGCCTCAGCGTATGCCGCTAAGGTGCCGTGATAATCAAGGTGGTCATGGCTGAGATTAGTAAATACCGCCGCATCAAAGGCCAAGCTCGCCACGCGGCCTTGCACCAATCCGTGCGAGGACACTTCCATCGCCACGTGCTTGGCACCTTGGTCGGCAAATGCCGCTAGCTGCGCTTGAATGCTAATGGCATCGCCAGTGGTGTTTTCCGCAGCCTGCAGTCGGCCGATAAAGCCATTGCCTGTGGTGCCCATCACGGCGGTGGGCGCATTTAGCGCATCAAGCCATTGTGCAATCAGCTGCGACACCGTGGTCTTACCGTTGGTGCCAGTCACGCCAATCAAGCCTACTCGCTGCTGCGGGTCGTGATAGAACCGAGCCGCCAACGCTGACAACAAGGCGGGGAGATCCGGCAAAGAGATAACCGGCACCTCGTGGTGCCAATCAAGACGCGCCATTGCATCATCGGCTTGCTGAACAATCGCCACCGCACCGGCCTCGATGGCCGCAGGAATAAATCGACGACCGTCCACTTGATGGCCGGCAATGGCAACAAACACATCCCCTGACGTCACTTGGCGACTGTCCAACGTGAGTCGGTTTACTGTGATACTCGGTGCATCAGCTAGCCATGGGCTTAGCCACTGCTTTAAATCATTCATTCGCATCCACTTGGTTAGAACGCTGAGCTACTTGAAGCCCCGGGCCGGTCTGAGCGTCCGGAGCAATATTTAAAATCTGAAGCGCACTTTTCATCACGCTCGAAAATACAGGGGCTGCCACTTGGCCGCCGTAATACTTGTCACCTTGGGGTTCGTTGATCACCACCACCATCGCGAGTCGTGGGTTACTGATCGGCGCCAGCCCCGCGGTGTAGCCAATGTATTCGTCACCGTATCCTCCCGCGACTGCGACTTTTGCCGTCCCGGTTTTAGCACCAACACGATATCCATCCACCGCCGCACGACGCGCACTGCCACCTTCTTGGGTGACACCYTCTAGCATCTGCAGCACTTTATAGACATTGTCGCGGGTGGCGACCTGTTTGCCTTCCGTCACCCCTTCATGCTTGATGATACTCAACGGACGATTCACACCCAGTGAGCCCAAGGTGGCATAAGCACGGGCAAGTTGTGCGGGCGTGACTGACAAGCCATAACCAAACGCTAAGGTCGCACGTTCAAAATCGGACCAACGGCGACGCGTCGGGAAAATACCCACCGACTCGCCTACCAGCTCAACGCCTGTGCTCGCCCCCAAACCAAAGCTGCCATACTCGCCAAGTAAGGTTTCGACCGGCATCGCCAGTGACAGCTTACTGACACCGATGTTGCTGGATTTTTTGAGAATGCGCGCCAGATTGGCTTTTCCGACTTTCGACACATCACGCACGCGGCTGCCGCCGATTTGCATGATGCCGTTTCCGGTATCAATCACGGTATTCATGTCGGCGACCCCATTTTCCAACGCCGTCAGCACCACAAAAGGCTTCATGGTAGAGCCGGGCTCAAACACATCGGTGATCGCACGGTTGCGCATATTAAAGCTTTTCAGATCACCACGGTTATTGGGGTTATAGGAAGGCGCATTGACCATGGCGAGTACTTCACCAGTTTTGACATCTACCATCACCAGTGAACCAGACGTCGCGCGGTAATCTGCGACCGCTTGCTTAATCGCGCGATAAGCAATGGCTTGCAGACGCTGATCAATGCTCAATGCGATAGGTTGGCCTTCTTTTTTATCTTCGGTGGCAATGTGCTCTACCACGCGACCAAAGCGGTCTTTGCGTACGGTACGTTTGCCATGTTCACCGGTAAGCCACTCATCGTAACGGCGTTCAATCCCTTCCAAACCGTGACCGTCAATACCGGTCACACCCACTAAGTGAGCACTTACTTCGGCACTAGGATAAAAACGACGAGATTCTTCTTTTAAGCCCACCCCGGGCAGGTCGAGCTTATTGACATAAGACGCCATGGCCGGGCGGACTTGGCGTTGCAGGTAGATAAACCGGCGGTTGCGGTTTGCTTCAATTTTGTCGATCAGAGCTTGGCGATCCAGTCCCAACACATCCGCAAGTGCGTACCAACGATCTTTTTTCGCTAATCCCTGATGCTTAAATACCGTGACAGGATCCGCCCAGACTGCTTGGACAGGCACACTGACCGCCAGAGGCTCACCATTGCGGTCGGATATCATCCCACGGGCGGAATGTACTTCTTCCACCCTGACCGAACGTAAGTCCCCTTCGTAGCGTAAACGGTCGGGCTCAATCACCTGAATAAAAGCCGCCCGAGCCACCAGTGCGGCGAACGCGAGACCAATAAACACACAAATAAGGCCAAAGCGCCACTTGATAAAAACAGGTGGCGCTTTTGGCGTGCGTCGATTTGCTGGCTTCTGGGTACGCTTTTTCACGGATTCGTACTCAAGGGTCGTTTAACGATCACTTCATTTTTTTGCGTGGGTCGAATCATACCAAACGCGTTTCGCGCCACAGATTCGACATGGCTATGTTCCGACAAGGAGTTTTCCTCCAACAGTTGGTTTCGCCATTCCACTTCTAACGTTTCACGCTGGTCGAGCAACGCATCTTGTTTAGCAATCAAGTTGCGGGTGGATTGTGTCATCAATACCACCGCAATTGCCGAGACCAGCACGGCGCCGAGCAGCAACAAAGGCACCTTGCCTACTGCCAGTAGGTCGTGGCGAATTTGTTTAGCGAGGCTCGGGCGTCTTTCCATGGTTTATCCAAGCTTTTCTGCTACACGCAGCACCGAACTACGAGCACGGGCATTGTGTTCAATTTCTTGTGACGATGGTTTGATCGCTTTACCGATGGGCTTCATCGCCGCCGAACCAAGTTCAGCAATCTGCGCCTCGGTCAGCGGCACCCCTCTCGGCACCTCTGGCCCTTTGCTTTGTTTGCGAATAAAGCGTTTCACCATGCGATCTTCGAGTGAGTGGAAACTGATCACCGATAAGCGTCCTTGAGGCGCCAACACCGTCAATGCGCCTTGCAAGGCCAGTTCTATCTCATCGAGCTCACTGTTGATATAAATACGGATCGCCTGAAAGCTGCGGGTCGCGGGATGCTTTTTCTTCTCTTTAAACGGCACCGTGTTGTCGATCAACTTGGCCAGTTGACTGGTGGTTTCAAGTGGCGGGGTCTCTTCATCTTCACGGTATTTGACGATCGCATGGGCAATCCGCTTAGCAAAGCGTTCTTCACCGAAAACTTTTAGCACCCAAGCAATGTCATCGGCGCTTGCCGTTTCCAACCACTGCGCCGCAGACTGGCCGGCGGTCGGGTCCATACGCATATCGAGCGGACCATCACGCAAAAAACTAAAGCCACGGGTCGGATCATCCAGCTGTGGCGAAGACACGCCCAAATCGAGCAACACACCATCGACTTTTCCTGCCAATCCTAAATCGGTGAGGTAGGTTTCAATGCCCGAAAATGGCCCATGGATAATTTGGAAACGCGGATCCTTGATGGTGCCGGCTTCTTCGATGGCTCGAGGATCGCGATCAATCGCATACAAGCGCCCGTTCTCGCCCAACTGAGACAAAATATGTCGCGAGTGGCCGCCACGGCCAAAGGTGCCGTCGACATAAATGCCGTCAGGTTTAATGGCAAGGCCGTCCACAGACTCATTTAAAAGGACGGATACATGGGTATATTGTTCTGACATAAATTCGCTTCATTAATTACAGTGACAGATCTGCTAATCGTTCACTGATGAGGTGGTTTGACTCCGCCTGTGTATCCATATCCTGACGAATTTGCTGCTGCCAAGTTTGCTCATCCCAAATTTCAAATTTGTTGAGCTGGCCGACCAACATCGCTTTGCCATCCAGTCCGGCATATTGGCGCAACGTGGATCCAAGCAGCAGTCGCCCTTGTCCGTCCATTTCGCAATCAAATGCGTGCCCGAGCAATAAACGCTGTAGGCGTCGCTCTGCAGGCTGAAAGCTGGATAATTTTGAGAGCTTGTCTTCAATCACTTCCCATTCAGGGACCGGATATAAGGCCAAGCAAGGGAGTTGGTGATCAATGGTGCACACAAAGCGGCCTTCGCAATGCGCGACTAACGCATCACGATAGCGGGTCGGCAAGGCAAGCCGTCCTTTTTTATCGACCGAAATGGCGCTGACGCCTCGTAACATGGCGTTATTTTCCCTTTTTCACCAAAATTATCCACTTTACACCACATTTTCCCACCCAGAAGTGTACGTAGCAGGTAAAAAGAAAGTCAAGCGAGTCACGAAAGTGATTCCGATCACATATTATGAAATAAAAGAGGCAATTCAGCTGGTTAGTCTGTGTTCACTTATCGACTATTGATAGCAATATAACTAAATCATCTGACCAATCGCTGAAAACAAGAAGGCGAGCCCAAAAAGGCTCGCCTATAAATGCGGTTGAGTTGGCCTGTAAGCCGGGTTCTGTACCGTAAAAACGGCGGTAACCATTCGTCTAGGCCTGCAATCGCTCACAGGCTCCAGCAACCTACCCGTCCCCAAACGCGGGCCGCGCCAATAGGGACCTATTTGGTCTTGCTCCGGGTGGAGTTTACCGTGCCACGAACTGTTGCCAGACGCGCGGTGCGCTCTTACCGCACCCTTTCACCCTTACCTGTGCTCCGAAGAGCCATCGGCGGTCTACTCTCTGCTGCACTGGTCGTAGGCTCACGCCCCCCAGGCGTTACCTGGCACCCTGCCCTGAGGAGCCCGGACTTTCCTCCCCTTTATCAGTCTCCCAAAGGACATCAATAAAGCAGCGGTTACCCGGCCAACTCGAGCGGGGGAGTATATAGAAGATTGTTAGCGCAAGCCAGCCAAAATCACGCCCAGTTACAGATTCTCCAAGCCCCACTTATAGAGTGCGTTCTTTTTAACCGAATACAGTTCCGCGACTAACGCCGCCGCTTTTTTAAGAGGTAACTCAGCGGCAAGCAACCCTAATGCGCGACAGGCGGACTGTGGCAACGCATTTTTATCCGCACGGTGGCCGGCCACTAGCAACACCATCTCGCCTTTTAAGCGGTTGGGATCTTCATTCAACCATTCAATTAATGCCCCCAAGGGCGCGCCGTGAATGGTTTCAAAGGTTTTGGTGAGCTCGCGCGCCAGTACCACGCGGCGTTCTGGCCCAAGCACTGCCAGCATATCGGCCAAACTATCGCGGATACGGTGCGGCGACTCATAAAAAATCAAGGTGCGCGGGTCATCGGCTAAATCACGGAACGTGTCTTGGCGGGCTTTCGTTTTCGGCGGCAGGAACCCTTCAAAACTAAAGCGGTCTGAAGGCAAGCCTGATGCACTCAATGCAGTCACCACCGCACACGCGCCCGGCAGCGGAACCACTCGGATCCCAGCGTCGCGGCATTGCGTCACAAGGTGATAGCCTGGGTCACTGATCAGCGGCGTGCCCGCATCGGAGACCAGAGCTATCGACTGACCTTGCTGTAAGCGATTAATCAGCGCAGCCGCTTTTTGCTGCTCATTATGTTCGTGCAGGGCAAACGTTTTGGTGCTAATCGAGAAATGCGACAATAATCGAGCCGTGTGCCGCGTATCTTCGGCGGCAATCAGGTCAACATTGGCTAACACCTCTAACGCACGTTGCGTGATGTCAGCCAAATTGCCGATTGGCGTCGGTACAATATATAGCGTGGGAAGTGCCCGCTCGGATAGATTTGCATCAGTCATTTGTTTAACAACCCTTCGGCGATTAAGATAGGGGCAACGTTGTCACGGTTGAAACATGTTCATGCTTAAACTTACCCAGAAGCGTCAAAGTGTAACACGACTTGTCACGCCTGTAGCCTTGGCGTTGGCACTGGCGGCCTGTAGCGCGCCAACCACAGGACCCACAGCTCGCCATGCGATCAGTCAACCGGCGAAGGAGAACTCAACCTTCTACCTGCTGCAAGCAGAAACCAGTGAAGGCAACCAGCAAAATGACTGGTTTTTACTGGCGATCAAGGCGCTCATTAACGAGCAACAGTTCAACCAAGCAGACGTTTTGCTGCAACGCTTGGAGCGACGCCCTCTTACCACCGATCAACAGATCGAGTGGACGCTGACACGGGCGCGCTTTTTAGCGGAAACCGGCAAGCTCCCTCAGGCCGATGAAGCACTCACCCTCAACCCAAATTGGCAGTTGAGTGCCGAGCAACGCGCGCGTTTTTATCGTCAAAAAGCTACCATTGCGCGTCAGCAAAGCAATGCATTCGCCGCGGTGACCAACCAACGCTTGGCCGCTGGCTATTTGGACGGCAGCGAGGCTCGCCAAGCGTGGAATACTTTGTGGCAAGATTTGCAGCAATTAAACCAGCGCGAAGTGGAACGGATTGAAAGCGGCGATGATGACATTCTCGCCGGTTGGGTTCGCTTGCTAGACATTGCACGGCGCCACAGCCGCGATCCGGCTCAAATGCAAACCGCACTTAACGATTACTTAAGCCAACATCCCGCGCATCCGGCCAATCGGTACTTGCCCGACAACTTGGCGGATATTCAGTCGCTCACCATCACCCAACCAACGCGTGTCGGTGTGATGCTGCCACTGAGCGACAAATTTGCCGAACAAGGGGATGCCATTCGCGACGGCTTTGTCGAAGCCATGCTCGATGACAAGAGTGAGCAAAAGCCGACGGTATTTTTCTACGACACCAATGCGCTCGATATGCAGGCCCTTGAACAGCGCGTGCAAGATGATCGCCTCGACTTTGTGGTTGGCCCACTCCAAAAACACATGGTCGCCGCAGTGAGTGAGGCAATCGCCGGTCAAGTACCTTTGTTGGCATTGAATCAGCCCAACGATGATAGTTTCACTCCCGGAGTGTGTTATTTCACCCTCTCTCCCGAGCAAGAAGCGGCACAAGCCGCCGATCATCTTTATAACCAAGGCTATCAGTTCCCGATGGTGCTGTATCCTGACTCCACCTTTGGGCGTCGAATGAGCGAAGCGTTTTCCACCCGCTGGCAGGCTTTGACGGACACCCAGGCGGAGCAAGCCGCCTTTGGGGATCGCAGTGGCATGCAAGCCCGCATTCAATCCATTTTCGGATTAGACGGGAGTCAGCGCCGTATTCAGCAAATGAAACAACTGACCGATCTGCCCTTGTTATCGCAGCCAAGAAGTCGCCGCGATATTGATGCGGTGTACATGGTAGCCGGTGCCGCTGATCTGACCTTGTTGAAACCTTTCATCGAAGTGGCGATTAATCCTGATGTGGTACCGCCTAAACTGTATGCCAGCTCACGCAGTAACAACCGCGCCGATGGCATGGGACAACTGGGCGAGTTACAAGGCATTGAGTTTAGCGATGTCCCCCTTCTGATCAGCCCAGATAGCGAAGCGCACCAGCAACATGCGCGTCGCCACCCAGCGCAAAGTAATAATACCGCGCGTCTACATGCGCTGGGGGTCGATGCTTACGCCCTCCTAACCGGCCTGCCCCAAATGCAAGCGCTGCCCGGTTATCAGGTTAATGGTCAATCGGGACAGCTATCACTCGGTGACAACTGCGTCATTAACCGTAAAATGCGGTGGGCACGCTTTGGCAAAACCGACATCGAGCCGGTTGCCCCGACGGATAACGGAGCAAGCCAGTAATGCAAGGTCAGCCAACTAAGGAGACGGGGCAAGCCTATGAGCAATATGCTTGCCAATACCTGCTCCAACAAGGGCTGACCTTACTGGATAAAAACGCCCATAGCCGCCGAGGCGAGCTGGATTTAATCATGCAAGAGGGCAAGTGCTTAGTCTTCGTCGAAGTCCGCTTCCGACGAGGGCGCGGTTTTGGCGGCGCGGCCGCAAGCATCACCGCCACCAAACGCCGCCGCTTGTACCTTGCTGCCGAACGTTGGATGCAACGTCACGGCTTTCACAGTCACCACACCGAGTTTCGCTTTGACGCTGTGACCTTTGATGGCCACGTTGAAGCAATCAACTGGATAAAAAACATCGTTGAAGGGTAAGTAATGCTAGAAAGCATCAAAGAGAGCTTTACCGAGAGTATTCAAACACAAATCGCGGCCGCAGAAGCGATTCCAGAGCATCTGTCACAAGCGGCACAAGTGATGGTACAAAGCCTGCTGAATGGCAATAAAATTCTTTGCTGTGGCAATGGCGGCTCTGCGGCTAATGCGCAACATTTCGCCTCCTGTTTGCTAAACCGCTTCGAAACCGAACGCCCCAGCTTACCGGCGTTAGCGCTGACCGCAGACACCACCACGTTAACGGCGGTTGCGAACGATTACAGCCACGATGAAGTGTTTTCCAAGCAAGTGCGCGCGCTCGGCCAGGCCGGGGATGTGCTCCTCGCCATCTCAACGAGCGGAAACAGCAAAGACATCATTAAATCAATGGAAGCCGCGGTAACGCGTGATATGACCATTATTGCCATGACAGGCAAAGACGGCGGCGAAATGGCAGGCTTGCTTGGCCAGCGAGATGTCGAAATTCGTATTCCCTCACAGCGTACGGCGCGTATTCAAGAAGGTCACCTGCTTGCCGTGCACTGCCTGTGTGACTTGATTGATCAGGTGCTTTTCCCTTCTCACGGAGAATAAACATGCGTGTGTTATTGACCGTTTTACTCGCCTTTACCTTACAGGCTTGTTCCGCCGTTTACTCTTCTGACCCGCGCACCACTGGCGAAGAATGGCAAGATACACAAATCGGTCTCAATACCGCTGGCATTGTCAATAAACCGCCGTTTAGAAATAAGATCCGCGCGAAAGCTGCGGCTTTCCAAGGTCAGGTTCTCTTGGTGGGACAAAGTGCCGATCCGGCATTGACCGAGGAGTTTGTTGCCCGCATTCGTGCGCTCGACAATGTGAATGTGGTCTACAACCAAATTCGCCAAGCGCCGATGCTGGGCTTGGCTGATATTAGTACCGACAGCTGGCTTACGACCCGCGTTAAAGCCGCGCTTGTTGCCGATGACACCCTACGCAGCGTGAACATCAAAGTAGTGACCGAGGCACGAGAAGTCTTTCTTCTTGGTGCAGTGACCCAAGCACAAGCGGATAAAGCCGCCGATATCGCCCGCAATATTCGCGGCGTCAATCAGGTGATTAAAGCGTTTCAGTACACGGACCAGCGCTAGTTCATGTATCTGCGCTCTTATCCAAGTAAAAGGCCAAGGAATCATACCTTGGCCTTTTTTGTCTTCGTCATGTATCGATGCGGTGGCTACAATTTGCGTCTAAGCAGTAGCAAGGTGACGGCCAAGAAAATCAAACTCGGCGTCACGGCTCCTAACGCTGGGGGCAGCTTATACACCAAGCTCATCGGCCCAAACACTTCATTGGCAATATAAAAACCGAACCCAAAAATCACCCCAGACAGTACCCGAGCGCCCATGGTGACACTGCGAAGCGGACCAAACACGAAGCTCAGTGCCAACAGCATCATCACCGCTATCGACAGCGGCTGCACCGCTTTTCGCCACAACGCGAGCTCATAGCGCGACGCATCCTGCTGCGAGGCTTTCAGATAGGTGACATAGCTATACAAGCCAGATAGCGGCAGCTCTTCCGGTTTTACCGTCACCACCGCCAATTTATCGGGGGTGAGCGTGGTTTTCCACACCAGTTGGTCTTGCTTCACATTGGTAAAGGCGGTGTGATTTTGCATGCGCGTAATGGTGACATCTTTGAGCATCCAACTGTCTTTATCGAGGTAGTCGGCACGTTCGGCAAACACCACATTGGTCATCACTTGGTTATCATCAAACTTCCAGATGCTTACGCCATTGAGGTTGTCTTGCTCGTCGGCCCGAGCAATATAAATAAAATCATTGCCATCTTTGGCCCATACCCCGCGTCGTACCGACATGACATTCCCGCCGGATTTGGCAATCGAACGCAGCTCACGCGCGGCTTTTTGCGCATCAGGCGCGCCCCATTCACCAAGCACCATGACAATCAGCATCAAGGGGATCGCGGTTTTCAGCACCGACATACCGATTTGCAGTTTCGACACGCCTGCCGCCTGCATTACTACCAGCTCAGAGCTGGACGCTAGCATCCCAAGTCCAATCAGGGCGCCGAGCAATACAGCCATGGGGAAAAACATTTCAATGTCACGCGGCATGCTCAGCAGCACGTAGAAAATTGCTTTGCCCATGGTGTAAGCGCCATCCCCGACCGAACGCAGCTGTTCGACGAACTTGATGATGGCGGATAACCCAACCAGTGTGGCCAAACACAGTGACGAAGTGCCGATCAGGGTGCGGCCGATATACCAATCTAGGATGCGAAACATCAGGCGGCTCCTTTCAAACTGGCTTTGAGTTTACGCATAGGTAATGAGTCCCAACTGGCTAAAATAACCGCGAGTAACAAGGCCGCGACGTTAACACTCCACAACCCAATTTGCGCGGGTAAGTCACCATCTTCGACCGCGGATTTTGCTGCACTGATAGACAAGAAATAGGCCAGATAAATCAATATCGCCGGGAAGAGCTTGGCAAAGCGCCCTTGGCGAGGGTTCACCGATGACAAGGGGACCACAATCATGGTCATCAGCGGGATACACAGGACCAGTGAGATCCGCCATTGCAGCTCGGCACGGGCTTTTAAGCTGCTTTCCCCAAACAGTTGCAAGGTCGGCACCGCGTCCCAATCTCGGCTTTTTTCACGTACTTCACGCTGACCAATCAATACCTGATAGTTTTTATAGGTCGTTACCCCGTATTCAAGGCGACTGGGGATCCCTTCGGTGCGGGTGCCATCGACTAAATCGAGCACCTGACGCCCATCTGGCAGCTCCGAGATATAGCCTTTATCCGCTACCACCACGTTAGGCAGTAGCGACTCGCGCGGCACAGGCTGAGCGACAAAAATACGGTTCAAGGTCTTGCCGTCGTTTTCGATGTTGTCGACAAAAATAACCGCTTGTCCAGACGGTGCACTCTGGAACTGGCCTTGTACTAAGAGCTCCAGTCCCGACTCTGCCTCCAGTTGCTCCATCACCTTGAGCTCTTGGTTATTGGCCCAAGGTGTAAGCCATAGCGCATTAAAGGCGGCCACAGAACCTGTGATCAGTGCCAAATACAGTGCAGCGCGGATCAAAAATTCGTTACCAATCCCGGTGGCATTCATCACCGTGATTTCACTTTCCGCGTACAAGCGACCAAAGGTGATCAATATCCCAATGTACAAACTTAGCGGCAACATCAACATGGCCATGGACGGCATGTAGAGTCCCACCAAGGTGATAATTTGATCACTTGGAATCGACCCTTCTGTCGCATTGGCAAGAACACGGATAAACTTTTGGCTAAAAAAGACCAGAAATAACACAAATAAAACTGCAACTTGTGTCTTAACCGTCTCCCGGATCAAATATCGAACAATTATCAAAGCGAAGGCACCTATGGAAAACTTGTTTTTTTACTCGAATAACTATAGTTTCTGGTTTAATTAGTTGTTTTCTAATCTTTCGGCCATTTGTTGACCGCCGGCTGATCCGGGCGCAATAGAGCGTTCAACAACATAGAGGCGGCATTATCCAACATTTGGTCTCAATTGTCTTTAGGATCTAGGAGTACAAATGGAGTTCAGTGTAAAGAGCGGTAGCCCCGAAAAGCRACGCAGTGCCTGTATTGTCGTGGGCGTATTTGAACCTCGCCGCCTATCACCCGTCGCCGAGCAACTCGACAAAATCAGTGACGGCTATATCAGTGCCTTACTGCGCCGCGGTGACTTGGAAGGCAAGCCAGGCCAAGTGCTCCTGCTACACCATGTCCCGAACGTCCTGTCTGAGCGTGTCTTGCTGGTCGGCTGCGGTAAAGAGCGCGAACTCGGCGAGCGCCAATACAAAGAGATTATCAAAAAAACCATCAACACCCTCAATGAAACCGGGTCGATGGAAGCAGTGTGCTTCTTAACCGAGCTGCACGTGAAAGGCCGTGACACCTACTGGAAAGTCCGTCAAGCCGTTGAAAGCACCAAAGACACCCTCTACACCTTCAACCAATTCAAGAGTGTAAAGCCAGAAATCCGTCGCCCACTGCGCAAATTGGTGTTCAATGTACCAACCCGTCGTGAATTGAATTTGGGTGAACGTGCGATTGCGCATGGCTTAGCCGTTTCTTCTGGTGTCAACGCGTGTAAAGATTTGGGCAACATGCCACCCAACGTGGCAAACCCGGCTTACCTCGCCTCACAAGCCCGTCGTTTGGCCGACGACTTTGATACCGTCACCACGCGCATCATCGGCGAGCAAGAAATGGAAAAGCTCGGCATGCATTCCTACCTTGCGGTTGGCCGTGGCTCGAAAAACGAGTCGATGATGTCAATCATGGAATATAAAGGCCATCCTGACCCAGACGCCAAACCGATTGTATTGGTCGGTAAAGGACTGACCTTCGATTCAGGCGGTATTTCCATTAAGCCCGGTGCAGGCATGGATGAAATGAAGTACGACATGGGCGGTGCCGCGTCTGTCTTTGGGGTGATGCGTGCCCTTGCCGAGCTTAACTTACCGCTTAACGTCGTCGGTGTGCTCGCCGGCTGTGAAAACATGCCTGATGGCCAAGCCTATCGTCCCGGCGATATTCTCACCACTATGTCAGGCCAAACCGTGGAAGTGCTCAACACCGATGCCGAAGGCCGTTTAGTCTTGTGTGACGCCCTGACCTATGTTGAACGCTATGAGCCAGACTGTGTGATCGATGTGGCCACCTTAACCGGCGCCTGCATCATGGCCCTTAGCCATCACATCAGTGCCTTGATTGCCAACCAGAACCCACTGGCGCATGAAATCATCAATGCCTCTGAGCAAGCGGGTGACCGCGCTTGGCGTCTGCCGATGACTGACGAGTTCCAAGAGCAGCTCGACAGTCCCTTTGCCGATATGGCCAACATTGGTGGCAAAGGTGGTGGCACCATCACTGCAGGCTGTTTCTTGTCGCGCTTTGCCAAGAAATACAACTGGGCACACCTAGATATTGCCGGTACCGCATGGAAAAGCGGCGGCAAGGAAAAAGGCTCAACCGGTCGCCCGGTGCCTTTGCTGGTGCAGTTCTTATTGAATCGCTCTGGCCTCGAAGTGGTCGAGTAATTGCCAAGGAGGCCAAACGGCCTCCTTTTTTTGTCTGAACTTTAATCGACGCTGGTGTCAGCGCGCACAATCCGCTATGTTGGTTATCCCGCGCTTGACCGGACACCACACTTTTGGGACGGAGGCCGTTTCTCAACTTTAGGAGCGTATATGTCCACCGCCACCTTTTATTTGTTGGCGCCACCCGACGGCGCGTCATCTGACGATGGATTGACGCCCGAACAACAAGCGCGCGAACAACAAACGTTAATAGACACCGCGATTCATTTGGCCTTCTATTACTATCAACAGGGACAACGTATTTATCTCGCCGCCCGCGACCAGCAACAGGCCCATCAACTTGATGATGCCTTATGGCAGCGCGACGCCGATACGTTTGTTCCCCATAATTTGGTAGGAGAAGGACCACGAGGTGGTGCACCCGTAGAAATCGGTTGGCCCGGTGTACGTCACTCCGGGCACCGCAGCGTGCTAATCAATTTGGCGACAGAGGCATCAAATTTTGCGCCTTCGTTTGCACAAGTGGTAGACTTCGTCCCTTGCGATGAGACGCTCAAACAGCACGCGCGTCACCGATATAAAGCATACCGACTGGCAGGCCTGCAACTTCAAACCCTTGCCATCGACCAATCGCCCAAACCTTGACGATCTTTCAAGAGCGCTATGGAAAAGACATATAACCCACAATCAATTGAAAAAGCGCTGTACCAGCGCTGGGAAGAGGCGGGCTATTTCCGACCTCATGGTGATACCAGCAAAGATGCCTATAGCATCATGATCCCGCCGCCAAACGTCACTGGCAGCTTGCATATGGGTCACGCGTTCCAAGATACCATTATGGATACCTTGATCCGTGCCGAGCGTATGAAAGGCAAAAACACCTTGTGGCAAGTGGGTACCGACCATGCCGGTATCGCAACACAAATGGTGGTGGAACGTAAGATCGCAGCCGAAGAAGGCAAGACCAAGCACGACTACGGTCGTGACGCGTTTGTCGACAAGATCTGGCAATGGAAAGGCGAATCAGGCGGCACGATCACGCAACAGTTGCGTCGTCTCGGTGCCTCTGTCGATTGGGATCGCGAGCGCTTCACCATGGATGAAGGCTTTTCCAATGCCGTTAAAGAAGTCTTTGTTCGCCTTTACCAAGAAGACCTTATCTATCGTGGTAAGCGTTTGGTAAACTGGGATCCGAAATTGCACACCGCGATTTCCGATCTCGAAGTGGAAAACAAAGATAAGAAAGGCCACATGTGGCATTTCCGTTATCCACTTGCCGATGGCGCGAAAACAGCCGAAGGTAAAGACTACATTGTGGTTGCCACCACCCGTCCGGAGACTATGCTGGGCGATACTGGTGTTGCGGTTAACCCAGAAGACCCGCGCTACAAAGACCTGATTGGTCAGCACGTGTTACTGCCAGTGGTGAATCGTCGTATCCCTATCGTGGGCGATGAGCACGCTGACATGGAAAAAGGCACCGGCTGTGTAAAAATCACCCCAGCGCACGACTTCAACGACTATGAAGTGGGCCAGCGCCACCAGCTGCCAATGATCAATATTCTCACGCTGAACGCTGATATCCGCGACAGTGCTGAAGTGTTTGATCACAAAGGTCAGCCAAACAATGCTTACCCAACCGATATTCCAGCCAACTACCAAGGTTTGGAGCGTTTTGCCGCGCGTAAAGCGATCGTGGCCGAATTTGACGCGCTGGGTTTATTGGAAGAAATCAAAGATCACGATCTCACTGTCCCATACGGCGATCGTGGCGGCGTCGTCATTGAGCCAATGCTTACCGACCAGTGGTACGTACGTACTGCACCACTGGCAGAGCCTGCCGTAAAAGCGGTAGAAGATGGCGACATTCGATTCGTACCGAAGCAATACGAGAACATGTACTTTGCGTGGATGCGTGACGTACAAGACTGGTGTATTTCTCGTCAGCTTTGGTGGGGTCACCGCATTCCTGCCTGGTACGACGACCAAGGCAATGTCTATGTTGGCCGTGACGAAGACGAAGTCCGTCGTGAAAACCAACTGGCAGACGACGTAACGCTGCGCCAAGACGATGACGTACTGGATACGTGGTTCTCATCGGCACTTTGGACGTTCGGTACCCTAGGCTGGCCAGAGAACACCGATGCGCTGAAAACCTTCCACCCGACCGACGTGTTGGTATCAGGCTTTGACATCATCTTCTTCTGGGTGGCGCGCATGATCATGATGACCATGCACTTCATCAAAGATGAAAATGGTAAGCCACAAGTGCCCTTTAAGACGGTCTATATGACCGGCCTTATCCGCGACGAAAGTGGCGCCAAGATGTCAAAATCTAAGGGTAACGTCCTTGACCCTCTCGACATGATTGACGGCATTGGCATCGATGAGTTGGTGGCGAAGCGCACCGGCAACATGATGCAACCAAAGCTGGCTGAAAAAATTGAGAAAGCGACCCGTAAAACGTTTGAAAACGGCATCGAAGCCCACGGCACCGATGCACTGCGTTTTACCCTCGCAGCGCTGGCCTCTACCGGTCGTGACATCAACTGGGACATGAAGCGCCTTGAAGGGTACCGCAACTTCTGTAACAAACTTTGGAACGCCAGCCGCTATGTGCTGATGAATACCGAAGATCAAGATTGCGGCATGAACGGCGGCGAGATGCAATTCTCACTGGCTGATCAGTGGATTGAATCTCAGTTCCAGCAAGCGGCGAAAGACTTCAACACCCACCTCGACAACTATCGTCTCGATATGGCGGCGGGTGTGTTGTATGAGTTTATTTGGCACCAATTCTGTGACTGGTACTTGGAACTTACCAAGCCTGTCCTGTGGAAAGGCGACGAAGCACAACAACGTGCCACCCGCTATACCCTGATCACGGTCTTGGAAAAAACCTTGCGTCTGGCCCATCCGGTGATCCCTTACATCACCGAAGCGATTTGGCAAAGTGTTAAACCGCTGGTTGACGGTGTGGAAGGCGATACCATTATGCAGCAGCCACTGCCGCAATTTGATGCTAGCCGCGTGAACACCCAAGCGTCAGAAGACATTGAGTGGGTGAAGCAGTTTATCGTTAGCATCCGTAACCTACGTGCTGAGTACGATATTGCGCCAAGCCAGCCGCTTGAGGTGATGCTGAAAGCCGCTGATGAACGCGATGCCACTCGTGCGAACACCAACAGCGCGACCTTGCACGCCCTTGCCAAACTTGGCAGCTTCAAGGTACTGGATGGCAGTGAATCTTTACCAGCCTGTGCCTCTGCCTTGGTCGGTAGCTCAGAAATCTTGATCCCGATGGCGGGTCTGATTGACAAAGATGCCGAACTGGCGCGCTTGGATAAAGAAATCGCCAAAGTGGAAGGCGAGATAAAGCGCATCGAAGGGAAGCTCGGCAACGAAAGTTTTGTCTCCAAAGCCCCTGAAGCAGTGGTCGCCAAAGAGCGCGAAAAACTCGACAACTATCGTGTCAGCCTCACCAAACTGGGTGAGCAAAAAACCACGATTGCGGCACTATAAATCAAGCGTTGACGTCGGACGTTTTACATCGATAGACCTTCGCAATAAACCACGCCATCTGGCGTGGTTTTTTTATTCTCTCCCATCCGCAACTCAGCACGCCGCAGCCAAAACCCACCACACTTGATAGCTCCGCCCTATCTAAAAGATAGTGAGAACCGTTTTTATTTATCGACACAGACACGACATACTGTCAGTGTTGATTAAACGCGTGTTGCCGCGAAGGAGCTACACCATGAAGAAGACATTAAGCTTTGCCGCTATCCACTTTTCTATCGCCTTTACCGTGGCCTATGTGCTGACGGGCGATATCATCATCGGTAGCTTGATTGCGATGACAGAGCCCACCGTCAATACCGGCGCGTTTTATCTTCATGAAAAGCTCTGGCAACTGAGCCGCCGCGCACGTCCCGTGGTGAAAACCGCCAGCTTTGCGGTGGTGCACTTTAACGTTGCCTTCTTAGTGGGCTATGTGATCAGTGGCGATTGGTTGGTCGGTGGCGCACTGGCACTGGTTGAGCCAAGCATCAACACCCTTGCCTACTTCTTCCACGAAAAGGTATGGCAGCGTCGTCATACGGTAAACCCCGCACCGCTTCATGTGGGGCATCATCATTAAATAAAAAGCCACGATATATCGTGGCTTTTAAAACAGGATGGATGGCCGACTTATTCGTTGTCGTCGCCGTCTTCGTCTTCACCCGACTCAAAGTACGTGCCCCAGCCGTCGTAATCGATATCGTGTTTTTCAGCAAGCGTCATTAGCTTTTCGACTTGCTCATCAATACGCTCGGCATTGAGTGCCGTTTCCATCACCGCATCAAAGCAGACGATGGTTCCGCCCTCTTCCAGCTCTAGCTCTTCGGCTTCCGCCACTTCAAAGCCCAGTTTAAACGCCTCAACAGCGGCATCTTCTAACTCAGCAAACGTGGCAGCCGATAGGTGATGCTCAATGGTGTAAAGCGCATCCGGATCGCTTCCATCCGCCAGAAGCTCCTCAATAATCATGCGAGTATCTTCTTGTTGCTCTTGAATCATTTCTGCCAGTGACATGCCGCGACTCCAAATAGTGAATGTGGGGCGCAATATGGCACGGTTTAGCAAAAAATGCCACGTTGATAAAAAGGCAAACTGACCAGAAAGTCGCCAAGTTGATGAATTTTCTGTGACCTTGCTAGTTCGCTGGGATTGTTAGTGAATTGTAACATTGACCTGCTTTCAGAAGGTTGTCATTATTCGACCATCCAAGGAGGACATGAGACACGCCCGTCCCTCGAGCAAGACCTGCACTCCCCGCACCACTGGTGACACACAATGACGTGTGTAAGGCGATGTAGTCTGTCTCATTGCCTGGCCCGTAGAAAGGAAAAAGAGGACCTACCATGAGTGAGTTTTACGTTGGATCAGAAGTTGGGCAACTGAAGCGGGTATTGCTTCACCGCCCTGAACGAGCGTTAAACCACCTGACGCCATCGAACTGCCATGAGCTGTTATTTGATGATGTTCTGGCGGTGGAACGAGCCGGAGAAGAGCATGATATGTTCGCCCGCACCTTAACCAACGAAGGGGTGCAGGTTTATTTGCTTCATGATTTGCTGGTTGAAACCCTCGCCGTGCCAGAAGCAAAACAATGGCTACTCGACACCCAACTCAACCAATACCGCCTCGGCTACCAATTTGCCAACGACGTGCGCGCCTACATGGCCGATATCGATCACAATGCACTCGCCGACATTTTACTCGGCGGATTAAGCTACATTGATTTGCCCGTGCAATCATCCTCAATGATGCAAGCGATGCACGAGAAAACCGATTTCGTGATTGAGCCGCTACCGAACCACTTATTTACCCGAGATACGTCCTGCTGGGTATATGGCGGTGTCTCACTCAATCCAATGGCAAAATCTGCGCGCCAACGTGAAACCAATCACCTGCGCGCCATTTATCGCTGGCATCCCGAATTTGCAGAAAGCCAGTTTATTAATTACCTCGGTGATGAAGTGCGTGATTACGACAACGCCATGATTGAAGGCGGCGATGTATTAGTGATTGGCCGCGGCGCCGTCTTAATTGGCATGTCGGAGCGCACCACGCCTCAAGGGGTTGAACAATTGGCGCGAAGCCTGCTGTTTAGTGGACAAGCCAAAGAAGTGATTGCGGTACAACTGCCAAAAAGCCGCTCTTGTATGCACCTTGATACCGTAATGACCCATATGGATGTGCATACCTTCTCGGTCTACCCCACCGTGATGCGTCCTGATTTGCCATGCTGGCGCTTAACCCGCAAAGGGGAAGATAGCCTGAACGTGGAAGCGCAATCTTGCTACCTCACTGCGATTGAAAAAGCGCTGGATGTCGGCCCACTCAATATCATTACCACCGGTGGTGATAGCTACGCGGCCGAGCGTGAGCAATGGAACGACGCCAACAACGTGCTAACCGTACGTCCTGGCGTTGTCATTGGCTACGAAGGCAATACGTACACCAATGAAAAGTATGATAAAGCCGGTATCAAGGTATTATCTGTGCCCGGAGATCAGCTCGGACGAGGTCGCGGCGGCGCGCGCTGCATGAGCTGCCCGCTTGAACGCGACGGTATCTAACTCTCGCCGATTTCAGTTTAGCCGCTGCCTCGTCGGCGGCTAAAAACAAGAAGTTAACAAAGATAGAAAAAATATGTTGCGCAAAGCGACAAATCGCCATAGAATCCCGCCTCCTTGACAGGGATTAAATTTTAATCAGTCGTAAACATCCAACGGAGGGAAAATAAAAAACTAACTTTTACGAAAGAAGCTAATTATGAAAAACCCCCTTTCTCTAATTGCACTATTAGCCGCCATCGCCGCAACACCAAGCTTTGCAGATCAACTTTATATTGGCGCTGAAATCGGCGAACTACGTTATGGCAGCGACTCTTCAAGCAAATTCATCAAAGAACAGATAGATAGTATTGATGATGCTTACATGACGACACTTAAAATCGGCAGCCAATTTGGTGAACACTTACGTGTTTATGGTTATTTTCAAGGTAACGGTACAACTGAATTCGATTGTTACAACCTCTTAGGCGCTGGTACCAAATTTACCATGAGCAACGAAGGCTACCAATATGGTATTGGCGTCGATTATTTATATCGCTTTCTGCCTAGGAACTATCTCACCATTGGGGGCCGTGTCGGTCACTACAAAAATGAACTGAACTACTCGATCAGTGATGAATATGACACAGTCAAAGGACGGCTTGATTTTTCCGGCCTAACATCAGGGATCAGCGCTACTATCGGTCACGAATTTACTGATCATTTAAGCCTCGAGCTTGGCTACCGCTACGAAAAATTCGAAAATGACGACAAGTACCTGTTTGAGAAGCGCATTACGTTTGATGATGCTCATCAAGCCTTTGTGGGTGTGAATTACACCTTCTAAGCTTTTCGCGCCGAGACGGTGGCCGATTGCTTCGGCCACCGCTTACTGTTTTACCGTCTACCATCATGTTTACGCTCAGCGTGCCTTCTCATTTCTGACATTTATTTTTGGCCAGATTTATCACCCAATAACTATTGAATTACTCAATAATACAGTACGTTATTATCACCACTTCGCTTTTAACATCCAGACAAAAACCCCACTTTTATCATTCCTTTTTTGTATTGAGTGTTTACTCTACTGCCAAAAATTACTAATTTCGCATTAGAGTTTCATGTTTTTTGTGAACTGTACTCACAGCCCTTTTTATTTGGGATAGCATGTTTGAAGACAAGCATCGCAAGATACAAAGCGTTAGCCTCGCTAACGTCAGTTGGAACACAACAAAAAGGACATGCGATGAATAAAAAAACACTGATTTCGCTGCTATTTGCCGGTCTTACTCAAGTTCTTGCTCCTGCTTTTGCCGGCAATGTCGATCACCAAGTGGTTACGATCAAGCGCGATACCGCCAAACAACTGAGCCAACAGTACGAGCTGATTGCGCCGACCTTGCACCGTAGCATTAACAGCTACAGCTTAAGCGCGTCACTCTCATCACTTACCGAGCCCCAAACGCGTAGCGCGCGCAGTAAACGCAGCATTGACTCGCAGCTATACAGCGCCGACCGTGCATTGCGTGAAGCGCAAGGCGTCGAAGAAGTGGCTGACCAATTGCTCGAAGTTCGCTTGGCCGACCCAAGCATGCTCGCACGCTGGCAAGCCGGCCAAGCGCCCTTGTTTGCCTTTGAGCCGGCCGGTGATGAAAAAAGCTGGACCCAGATTGAGGCCTTTGACACTGAGGGCAACACCCACTGGCTCGACGTCCACCAAATGCCAGACCGTCCTGTTTTAGTGGTCGACACCAATGGCAAAGCCTCACTTAAAGCTGGCCTAGAAGTGATGCGCCGCACCTTGGCGGAGCAGAACCCAGCACCACAGATGCGCCGAAGTGCACGCATGATGGCACAAGCCCCAGCCCAACCCATTGACACCACGGTGCTAAAAACGATTCGTCTTGAAGATGACAAAGAACCTTGGATCTCAGGTGCGGCGGAAGTGTATGCCATTGTGACCGGTGTGAACCCAAGTCGTGACGAACCGACGCTCGACATTGTGGATATGCCTTATTTGGATTACGACAAAACCACCTATTACCCCAACCAAGTGATGATCCATTGGGATCGTTATCGCTGGGGCGCGGCAGACGTGATCTTAATGGAGCAAGACGACGGCACCAACTACAAAGAGCTGGCGCTTAAACTCAACGAAATTGCTAGCGATATCATTGCAGCAATCCCTGATTTAGAAGTGCAAGCCTATGGCGTGGTCACGCAAATCACCGGCAAAATCATCGAGGCCATCCCCGATGGCTGGCTCACCAACGATGATGACTTTGTCGACGTATACTACACCCTGCTTAAAGGCCGCGCATACCCAGATCAATACGGCGCCGGCGGCAATGCCATCGCGACCTGGGAGCCACTGACTATCGAGCCGACTCAATAACACAGGCTTGGTTTCATTGAGCTAGATAGACAAAACGCAGCCGTGGGGCTGCGTTTTTTCACTGTGACTTTACTGCCCTGGATCTCTATTACTCGTTCCCACGCTCCTGCGTGGGAATGCATACGGATTTTGAACCATGAACTGAAATCGTTACAAAATTATCAAGCCGAACTTGTCGAGTTTGGTTACTCTGATTCTGCTGAACGGATCACTGTTCTTACACGCACGGACCCCGCCATACTTGGAAAGCGCTATAAAAGAAGTGATCGTTTCATCAAGCTACCCTCGTTTAAGTGCCTATCTAACTGACTTTTTATTACACAAAAATGCGCGTAAAAATGCAGCTTTCAACACTTTTATGCGCGTTATATAGGCAAATGCAAAGAACACTAGTGATAGGATCCCAATTGAGCTCCTTTTTTGTGTCTCTTTACTGGCGAGATTAACGGAAGTTAAATAGTTCGCTATGAAAACCGTTCAAGTCAAAGCGTTGTTGTTTTAACTGCTTTTTGAGAGCTTGGCTAAACCCAGTCGGACCGCAGAACCAAAAACTCAGGTTATCGAGTGAGCCTGAAGTGCCACCGAAAAGCTGGCTTTTGATTTTATCAATGGTCAAAAAACGCATAGTGCGATTGTCGATAAGATGAAAATGCACGTTGGCTTGTTTAGCGAGATGCTCCAATTCTGTCACCAAGTCAGGTGATGGTGCTTGGGTGCAGTAATATAAATGTACGGGCTTTCCTTCACGGTACTCGACATCATCTTGCTTGGCATTATTGATAGCGAGTTGTTGCAAGCGCGCTTTAAACGCCGCAATACCAATGCCGCCTGCTATCCATACTTGTTGCTTGTCATCATCAAACTCGAAATGGCCATAAGGACCTTCAATTTCAATATCGTCACCGACGGCAACGTATTGGCTGAGGTTAGTGGTGAAATCACCCAGACCCTTAATGGTGAACGCAATATAGGGGTTGGCGTTGATTGAGCTAATGGTAAACGGATGTGCCTCTTCGCCTTTTACTTTAAGGAAGGCAAACTGCCCCGCGTTGTGTCCACGCCAGTTAGGTACATTTAGGCGTAATGTCTGAGTTTGATTTGCTGCATCTAATTGTAGTGCTTCAACGCGACCTTGATAGCGGCGCTTTTTGCCGACTTTGCCAAGTAGGCTCCAGACTGCGCAGGCAATACCAACCAACGCCAGTAACAGCACGATTGGGGTGATTGAGCTCCCCCAGTAGGCAGGCTTTAATAACACGACGGCGTGATAAGCGATCACCACAAACGCGACCGCCATTGCCTTGTGCGTTAGCTTAAAGCGTTTGTACTGAATGGGGGCAAATAGCGCAATCAGTGTCAAAGCAATAAAAGTATACAGCGCCATTTCGCCTATTGATTCAGCTCCGCCACGTAAGCCCATCACCATCGCTTGGAATGATTCAGCTTCGAGCTGTGGTCGAGAATGACTGCCACGCTCTAGCACACCATATTGGACCAGTTTTTTCGGCACGATAGCCAGCAGCCAATGTACCGCACCGAGGATTACACCGTAGATGGCGACCCATTTGTGCAAGCGGTAGGACTTATCTAATCCGGCTGTGAGTCGGTCGATAATTGGCAAACGTAGAGCCAATAACATCGTCAGGGTTAACAATAACAGAGAGGCAATACCAGTACCTTGAATGAGGGCACTACGCCACTGCATAAATTGGTCGTAATTAAATAGATTTTGCTCAGCTTGCAGCCAAATTAGCGTACAAGTTACGACGAGTGTAACAACGGTGAGATAGCGTTTTTTCATGGTCTTGGCTCCTAGTTGAGCCTATACTCTACTGCTTGGAATGTATGTTGCGGTCAACAAGCGTAAAGTTGTGCAAATGACGTTTACCCAAACACCTTTACTCGTTCCCACGCTCCCGCGTGGGAATGCATACTGAGCTCGACCCCTGAACAGAAGTCGTTACAAAATCATCAAGCCGCACTTGTCGAGTTTGGTTACTCTGCATTCGCCATTAAAGAAGCTCACTCATTTCAGGAACACTGTCGGCTTGCGTTAGCAAGTATGCACACTCTGTTTGGATGAGTGACGCACATAGCTCTATGTGTTCACGTTCCCCATCGTCGATTCCTTGAGCTTCGGTAAGGTCAACCGCTTCCTTCAGGGCATTTTTTATAGCACCAACGGTTTCTACCGTTATGGAAGCCATTTTGGTGCCTGAATAACCGAGCAGAGCACCGAACTCAGCTAAATCATAGCTGGTGATTGGACGTTGGAAGTTGCCTTTCGGCGGATTTTGAAAGTCTTCACTTTTCCAATCGCCAATCGACATTGCAAAATATTGAGGGATACTGGCGGCCCGCCCCTCATCAGCAGACAACTTACCGCTTCGCGAATTGCGCTTTGCTCCCTCTTGAGCAATGGCTTCTATGTTCACTAAGTCATAAAAAGGGGTCAGCTCTAGGCCTTTAGGGGTGACGAAGAAGCTAATATTTTTACCATGAGCGTCATAGTTTAGCGTTGCGAGATTAAAGAGCATCCATTGGGTAAGTTTTAGATTGGTGGTTACCGTGTCTATGGTTTTGACGCTCAGTAGACGCGGGAAAGAAACGCCATCACGCATATACACGCCATCGCCTTCATCCCCATTCTGACGCTCGTATTTGTAGCCTGGAGGTAAGTCAGTTGCCTGACAACCATCAATCACATGCTTTCGTTGAACGACATCACGAGTCGCGATATAGGCTCGATCGAACCGCTCTATGCTCAGTGTCCTCGTCTTCCCAATGCGAGTTAACTCAACATTAGCGACGTCCAAACCAGCTAGCTTGGCTAATGTCATGCAGAAGAACTCATTAACAGCAATACACGGTGCTTTACCGCTTTCAAACTTCAGAATGTAGTTTGAACTTAATTTGCCTTCCCCAAACCCCCATTCATCGCCGCGCTTAAGTACGTTTAACTTATTTTGCACACCTGCAACCGAAAGGCGAACCTTGCCATCCCAATAAACCAATGGCGCTAAGTTACGCTCTAATCGGTCTACCAACTCCTCATTAGGTACAGGTCTAAAGCTGGTTTCTTGAGGCTCCGAACCTGGCACTCGAAAAGATAATGCACCAGATGTTTCCGCACCAAGCTTACGAATTAGTCCGAACGTGTTGCTTTTGGAGATGGTGGTGTTTTGTATCATTTCCTCAAAGGCTTCTCCTTCAGGAAGAAGGTTTCTAAGATAGTTCTCGATACTACGTGGCGAAGCCTGATCATCAAAAGGGATGTGTGGTGAAATCGGGAACCCCGTGTGTTTCCATTCATCTTCATAGATGAATGAGAACTCTGTTTCTGTTCCGACGGGCAGAATCAAACGACCAATTTTGGTATTCGTACCGATAAACACGTCTAACTGTTGTAACTTACTCATACCAACCGTCCTCAGTGCTTATCACGCTGTTTTCAGCTTGGGAGGTTATTTGGCTATGTGGACGAGCAAATAGGTTTAAGTCGATAAGGCGTAACGACAGCCCTAAGATATCCATGAGGACAAGTACATTGGCAAAGGTGACACTGGTATCGCCTTTTTCTATCTTCATGACTGTTCTACGAGATAAGTTGGCTTTTGAAGCGAGATCATCAATACGCCAGCCTCTATCCGTGCGCTTTGAGCGAATAGCGCTCCCCAGCGTTTCCATACTGAACTCAGTATTCAAATCAGGCATAGGTTGTGCCTTTACCATCTTGCCTTTTTTCATAAGTGCCTTTAAATGTACTTTTGTTACTTTTAAGTTCGCCTCACCACATAAGTTCACTATAACTCACTTTTGCGATAAATGTATACGAAATCACCTATAAGTGCAATTTAAGTTACTTATGATTGGTTTGCGAGTTCAATCTATCTTTGTGCGCTATGGGAGAGATTTATTTGCCAAAAGGACACATTTGGCAACAGACAGAGAAGAGTGCGTGATCGGGGCTTACCTGACCCAAAATCGTCAGGTACAAAAAAAGGTTAGTAAACACTACGCTTACTAACCTTCTAGAATCTGGTGGCCCCTCCCAGACTTGAACTGGGGACCAATCGATTATGAGTCGTGATATGACTGTTTTCGATAAAATCTCACATCATCTCAAATTAGTTTATTTATGTTTTAATTCAGAGAGTTAAAAACATTTCTTCAACTCATCTTTTCTCGTATAGTCTCGTTCAGGTACGCTCTTGTTTGACTAAGTGTTTGACTAAAAATCGCTGTAGTCAAACAAGAGAATCTTTGAGTGAGGAAGTGTGCGATGTTAACGGTAAGTGCCATTCGTGGACTAAAACCCAAAGCTAAACCCTACTATGAGTGGGACAGCAATAGTGAGCGCGGAACGGGCAAGCTGGCAGTACAAGTGACCCCAAAAGGCAGTAAACGTTTTGTGTTTCGTTACTTTGTGGGCCGCAAAGCGAACTTCATTACGTTAGGCCAGTTCCCGGCTCTGTCACTGAATGATGCAAGAGCCAAACAGAAAGAGCTGGGTGACTTGCTTATTCAGGGGATTGATCCGAAAGAGCACATAGAGACGAAAAAGCGTGACCAAGAAAACGCAAAGCGCGAGGAAGCAAGGAAGGGGTCTATACAGCAATTGTTTGAAGCCTATGTCGCGCAAATGGTAAGGGACGGTAAGCGCACTCACAAAGCCGTTCTGGCATCTCTTGAGAAGGAAGTGTATCCGGTTATACCACCTGCTACGAAAGCCAAGGATGTAACCACACACGAGTTAAAACTGGTGTTGGCGGAAATGATAAGGCGTGGAGCGAAAACTCAGTCCAATCGTGTACGCAGCTATCTAATGGCAGCGTTTAACTATGGGCTAAAACACGATAACGATCCTGCTAACTTCATTGATGAAGCTAAGTTTGGCTTAGTGTTTAACCCGATGACGGCCATCCCCAAACAGAAAGATGCAGAGCGTGTGGGTAATCACTACCTGAAAATGGGCGAAGTGATCCAGCTAATCGCTGACCTAAAAGGGGAATATGAGCGGTTTAAGATGGGCGATACCATCCGGTGCCTGATTTTACTTTGCCTCTATACCGGAGGACAGCGACCTTATGAACTGGCGGCTTCTAAGTGGGAGGCCATAGATTGGGAACAAAAGTCACTATTGGTAAGTCGTGATTTGTCTAAAAATAAGCGAGAGCACATCATTCCTTTGACTAAATCTGCGCTGACGATTCTTCGCCAACTGCGCGAGGTAAACCAAGACTCTGACTTTATCTTTCCACACCGCTTAAACCGTAATGAGCATATTCGACTGGATTCGCTCTCTCAGGCAGTTACCCGATACCGAGACGCAACGCCTTTTGTTTCGTCCTTCATCCCCCGTGACATTCGCCGCACCTGTAAAACCCTGATGGGCGAGATTGGCATTTCTAAATCACTCCGAGACCGCATTCAGAACCATGCGCTAAATGACGTATCTAGCAAACACTATGACCGCTATGAATACCTGCCTGAGAAACGAAGGGCTTTGGAATCATGGGAGCAACGACTGAACGAAAACACCACTGTCACCAATGTAGTAGCATTTGCAGGGAGAGATTAAGCCATGTCATCACAGAAAGAAACAGGTACCCAGTTACCCCCCTTATTGCCTCTTGAATACTGCTCAGTGGCACGAGCGGCGAGGTTGTTAGGTTGTGAGGTAGAGGACATCTATCACTGGCGTGAAATCGGAGCGATAAAGCTATGTGCGGTTCTCAATGAAGAGCCTTGCAAAGCGTTCGTTAAACCTAGTTTTCTTTATGGTGAAGAAGACGAGGAAACTATAATCAACATGAAATTTGAAGAAGAACTATCCAAAGTCTACGAACCAGAAGAAGGTGAGAATTTTCAGATGGATGTGGGACATGTGATTGGACTTGGCCCGATGGAAATCGATGAAAGCCTACTGAATCCAATGGTCGTCTATGATGCTGTCGCTGATGGGGTGTGGATAGAGGCAGATGATGACACGAGGGAGATCGCAGGGCCCAACTTAATAAGCAGTAGCAAAACAGAGCATGTTGGCTACGAAGGGGGGCTGAAAAATGCAGAGTTAGTGGGCATCCAAGTGCCGGACCTGAAAAACAGACTGGTAGTGATGAAATCAGACCTAGATAAGCTGCATAAAGCAATACATGGCTTAGCTCCTCTCCCAAACCGATACAATGACTCAGATATAGCTGCAGAGATGGCAGCCAAAGAAAAAGAAAAACAAGTGACTGCCTCCTCTAGAGTTAGCGCTCCGCAAAAGTTAATTATCCGAGAGCTGGCAAAGAAGCTTCTTGGCGTTGACGAGATTGAAAACCCTCACAAAATGGCAGAAGCGCTACTTTTAGAAATTCCTCAGTTTGAAGAAGCAAGACGAAACATTGGAAAAGACACAGATGTAGCGCGAAGTGTCGCCAGATGGCTTGGCGCAAAGTAAAACAATAGCTTAGGCTATCATCTCCCCTTTGTAACACTTTTAGAAATCTACTTCACCAGCGTTAATGTCTTAGACATTAACGCTATCGTCGATACTGCAAGTCTCACACAGTTTCTAATGGGCTCATCAATTCCAAGAGTAACCCAAAGGTGAAGTGATGAGGCATGAAGTGATTATTGCTCCTAATGCAATGGAGTCTATGGTTGGGAGAAATAGAAAAACCCTCTGGCGCTGGTGGCGCAAGGAGAAGTCTTTCCCTGCCCCAATTCAAATCAACGGACGTACCATTGGCTGGCGCGAAGCAGACTATCAGGCGTGGCTAAATGGGGAGTGGCAACAATGAGCAAACTCCCAGCACCAAGCAAAGCCGAACTGTGCCTATTAGAGCTTTTACGCCGTGGTAGAGCTGGCCTACATCCGCTAGATGTGAATATCCGAGATCTTACCCATGCCAATTGGCTGGACGAAGCTGGTAAGTTTTGGAGTATTACGTTACCGACGGATATGAGTCTTCTCCGCATTCGTCATGGTGTGCGTATCGCCGATCAACCCGCACCGTTTACCAGTGTGCACGGCTACAAGGCCATGTTTAAACGCTACTGGCTGGCTGATCTCGATGCGGCAAAAAGTGCGATTGATTTGCTCAATAGCTGGCGAACCAAACGAGGAGCAGAGCCCCTATCAAGGCGTGACTGCAATGCGCTGCTAGCCGCTTTTCAGCCGGAGCCGCAAGCGTTAGGCGAGGTAGCATAATGACGAGTATAACCAAGCATCCCGTTGATCACGCTGAACTGGCAGATAAGGCCTTATGCCAGCTAGAAAGCCTTACTGTTGTACTTGGCACTGCTCATTTTGAGGAGGTTGATAACCAACATTGTAAAGGAGTTATATGGGCACTCCAGGAACTCGCTACAACGGCTAAACGTCACTTGCAGGCCAGTCGAGACGATATTCTTCTGCGCCGTCGATAGTAGCAAGTTATCCAAACCAGTGGCTGTCAGTGTTGGCAGCCATTTTTATTTTTAATGACACAAGTAAGTGACCACTATCGCCTAACTCTTTGATTTAAAAAGCGTGAGATGAGGTGAGATATGTTTTTAAGGTTTTTTAAGCGCTTTTCTGCTTTTGCCGAAGATGTGGGTTACTACGAGTGGCTTGGTGGAATTGATATCAAGTTGATAGTGATTACTTACTCAAATATCGAAATCGAGTCGGGTTTTATTAATATCTCCCGCCATCTCCCACTCACGGATAAGAGAAGTCAGGGCAATACATTTTGGTTGGTCAGAATTTCGATAGCGTGACGAGTATTGTTGAAACCGCAAACCGTAATGAAAAGGGCCTCAGGCATTGGCTTACTCCACTAACACGGGATTTTTTAAAACCAAAGACGGTCGCTGCTGGGAAGTGAATACAGGGCCAGATTTATCGCCACTCTACACCGACATTCTCCAGCGTTTGGTAAACCAGTTGGAGGCGATGGAATCTCTCTACGCGAGAGTGTTCTGTTTTCGTTTTGATTTGCACCTAACCGAATACACAGACAATAGTACAACGGTGAGTCGCTTGTTCTCGCTGGTGGTGCAAGCATTAAAGCGGCGCTACAAAACCCCTAACATGGGCTATCTATGGGTGAGAGAGCATGAAAAGGCTAAACAACAGCATTACCATTGTGTGCTCTTTTTGGATGGCTCAAAAGTGAATCACTTCCATACCATTCAAACCACCATTGACGGTTACTGGGCTGCCTTTGAAGGAGGCCATGTACAAGGATGCGGTTTCAAAGTGCTACCCAGAGGAGACTTACACGCCAAAGCTGAGATCATCTACTGGCTCTCTTATCTCGCTAAAGTACGCGGCAAAGCCAACGACAAAGGGAAACGGTATAGGCCCGACCAGGCTAAACGTTATGGTATCAGCCGGGTTAAATTCAAACCGAAGAATTGCGTACTTGTAGACAAAAAAGAAAAACCGAACACCGATGACATCTTTGCGTCGCTAACCTTTGTGGGGCGCGGGCCGTGAGTCAAAAAGTGCGCAAAACACTGCGCAGTTTTGAAGGGGGAAAGTGCGCAGTTGCAGACAAGGCGAGCTCTGCTAACGCCTCTCCACATTCATTGTGGCTGAGTGCGTGATTAGAATCGCTTACATGTGTATGCGCCGTAACGTTCGCTGATTATTAAAGGTTCGTTCAATAATCTATTGGAGCCACTTCACGATTTGGTCAGAGTTAACCTAACGATGACAACAACCCTATCCATATTTCTGGCCTGTTGCGTAGAATGCTGCGTCATGATCATTTACTGGCGGACAGAAAGGTGGCTTACAAATTAGTGCGATTGACCGAACTTATGGCGTATGAGTTTAGTCAAGTAGAGGGCGATATCAGCTCGCTGACCGAGCGCGATGTCAGCAGTATCATCCCTGATGGCGTGAGCTTTTCTCAGTTTAAGGAAAAGCTTGATAGCGGTGAATATGTATTACTGACCGATGCGCCGAAACAATCAGCGATGGTGCATGATAGCGTTAACAAGATATGGTCCGTTGCTCCGAGCACTAGCACAACGCTTTCGCCACAAGCCCAATCAGCTCTTTCTGCTAGAGCGAACCAATCTGGGAATGTTGCAGCGGGAGCGAGTGGTTCGCGTAGCGCGAGTAATAGCTCGCAATCTGCGACAACAAGTATCGAAGATACCTATGTCCCTGAGCCAGTAAAGCCTGACCGTTCAGACGTGCCGCCAGCCTTGAAATATGAGTACTGCTTTGAGATTGCAGCCTCTGACGACACGTTTCGTAAGGCCGTAGGCTGTACTTTCCAATTAGCGAAAACTGAGCAAGAAGGCACAATTGGCCAGTGGCAAACTAAGCCTACCGAACACGGTACTAAGTACACCGCTTACGCCGCATTTGATGAGCCTAAAAARCTAGTGGCTAAAATCTCTGCCGACACCATGGGWGTGAGTGTTCCTGACCACGTAGTGATGAAGCCTGAAGGCTCCGCTGTGGTCCGAGAGGCCTTCATTCCGGTGACACCCTCTATTCAGTTAGGTGAACGACTCGGTTTACCCACAGAGGGATATTATTATCACTTCAACCAAAAGCGCCTTGTTCAAGAATATAAGCTGTTAGGCAATGGCAAGTGGCAGTTTTATGCCACGCGCTCTACCCATGAAAAACTCAATCATGACCAAGGCCTTAACAAGCACCAGAGTGCTATTTTGGTTTACTGGAAGTTAGGTGGTAAAAACGTCGAAGATCAACACCTCGTCTATCTTAAAGAAGCCATTACTCGTGAAGAGCTCGATAATTTAGATGATGAATGGCTAGCAGAAAACGGCGTAAAGCTATCTATCAGCGATTTGCTCGCCGCCCCTAAGCAAGCCGTTGCGAATCGAGACGACTCACCGGCAGAGTCGGATAGCGATAAAACTCGTGACTCAGCGCAACCATTAACCCATACCGTTAAGTTTGATCCGACTACCCGCCAGCGTGAATCATGGCCTGCTATTGCCGCTCAATATGGCTTGTCCGCTAAGCAGCTGTTGGAATTAAATCCACACTATCACGCTGAACCGATGTCGTTAGCCGTGGGTGATAGCCTAACGGTTATTCAGCCAGCCACGAAAAGCGAAGAGAAATCAATAGCTCGCTCTTTACCACCAGAAGAACCAAAAACATACAACTTAGCGGCCAATACCCACTATACGTTTGATGGAATATTACAGGGGACATCTGTTAAACCAATAAATCGAGACGATATGGTTAACGCAGAAATTTCTGTGGTCAATTTAACTCAGTTATCCCCTCAAGACGTTGATGATGTGTATCTTGTTTTTGCTGATAAACGAATGAGCGTGGACGATTTTGCGCTTGAAACATATTTATCAAACCAAAAGCATATAGTCGAACATGTTCTTAATTCAAACCCTCATTTGAAACGTAGCTTTAGCCAGATTATTGAAGGTATGCCTCTAGTCATATCACCTTGGTCTGAGCAACACCCAGATGAAGAGTTTGCCATCAAACAGGCAGACGACTTAATGAGTGAATTTCTCACTCTCTCAAGCGAACAGAAAAAGTGGTTCGCAGAGCATCACGAAACAACAACGAATGCACTACTTATGAGTGCGGCATCTGGCCTAGATATTCATCAGCAGGACGCAAACACATCTATGCTGGCCGAGCTAGATCTAAACCATCTTTTGGCTGGCTCTGGCGCCGTGATCGCTGGTGCTCAAGTCCAAGGTGATAAAATAAGCAAAAAGATGAAGTCTTTTGCTGACTACTCTCGTTACGTTGCTTCTCGAACGGAAGGACTGTCAGGCCCCAAGCTATACTCTCACCCCGACTACAAAGCATGGAGAAAACAAGCTCGCACGTTTCAACAAGACATGAAGTTAATACTTACCGAGGTCGGAAAACCTGGATATATTAGAAACATACAGACAAAACGTATCAACAACTACCTAAATGTCGGCAAGCGCCAACTTTACCGAGCAAGAGACTTTTCTAAAGCAATTTCCGGTATTGAAATGACCGCATTGTATAAACAAACGATGTCATTCAGCCGCTCATTAGGTATCGCTAACGGTCTCGTAATTGGAGCAGGGTTATATGGAAACGCTGCTGACGTTGTAAATACATGTAACAGTAGTGGTTGGTTTGAGGATACTTGTAATAGAAATATAGTAAACAATACTGCAAGTGGTTTTTTTAACGTATTGGGAGGTATTGGTGTAGGCATTGCTCTAGCTGCAATCCCTGTAACTGGGGGGCTATCGATGGCTTTAGTTGGTGGAGGCTCTTTATTCTGGGGGATGTATGGTGGTGACTTATCTCAGCAAGTAGGTTTATTTGTCGAGGAGATAGTCTTTGATTAAGCTCGTATCCGAAATTAGCATTATGATTTCTCTACTATCATTCTTTCCTTGGATAGGTGTAATAGTATACCTATCCATGAAATTGAGAAAAAAGAAGTATGAGTTAATATTGAAAATCTCTCTATCTGCTCCGAACTCATTTTCTACAAGATCTAGGATGATGATGGAAAGTAACTTATCTTGGATTGCTGCAAGCTGCTTCCCGTTTTATTGGTTTGGAAAAGCAATGCTAAAATATGCTTGGCGCATTCCAGAGTCAGAAGTGAATAACTGGAAAAAAAGCATCTTAGATATTTTTGGATCATGGAGCACATGGTATAAATCAATTGTTTATCTTGGCAATGTAACTTTTACCAGTTTAATCGTGTTTTCCATTTTTTTCTGGGGGCTTTGAGTGCACTCAAGGATGCATTTTCGAAACACCAGGTATTCGGTAATGACTAAATGGAAAGCATTTTTACCACTGCTCTTATCAGTGGCTGTTTTAGGTTGCAAGCCCGAACCTTACACCGTTGAGGCTGGCTTTACTAATGGCAGTACTACCGGTCGGCATATCGTGTCCAAAATGACGATTACAACGATATCAGGAGGCCGAGCAAACTTCGCTATGGGTTCTGTCGGTGGTTATCCTGGGGCCCACTCAGGCGGAGGAAAAATAGATGCCCCCGCTTACATCGAAGGTGAGTGGGCAAAAGGTAACCCAGAGCCGAGTAGCGGTTTAATCTCCTATCACCGCATATCTACACCCATTCCAAATGATGCCGAAGCCAAAATGAAAACAATGGATAATTACTACCAAAATCTCGATCGTGACTATGGCTCGATGCAAGTTATCGTCGATGGCCCAAGAGTGCGAGTGTTTTATACCAAAGACTGCTCTATAACACTTGATAACTGCACACCTAAGGTTGGTGCAGATCCGAATGGCTGGGTAGTTAAAGATCCTAAAGGAGTGAGAGATGTCGTGGTGCTCTTTGATGGCAAAGGCGAATCTTCTCCGACTCCTTTTCCTTCAGCTGACGCTGCGACATCACAACAATTGGAAAAGGCAAACTCTCCGGAATAGATCTAGCTGTCAATTGATGCCAACCCAAACGTCAGGTATTCGGCAATGATTAAATGGACAGCCCTTTTATCTCTTTTACTAAGGATTCTCTTAAGCGGGTGTGAGCCTGAACCCTATACGGCTGAGGTCGGGTTTACTAATGGCTTTTGTTGTAGGTGGTGTCGCTGGTGCTACTATAGGAAAGAATGTCGGTGATATTATTTATATTGCTTATCAGTGGGGGCAATAGCAACTCTAAGTCATTCAGGAAAGTTTTTGATGATCACTCTTAAATTAGTTTTAGCCTTATTGTCAATAGTCATATTTTGGTACTTTGTCATTTGGTGTGTAGTAGGTGCCATATCGGGAGCCGTATTGAGCTTAGGAGATCCTCAACGCATTGTTTTTATGGATAAACAGTTAGCAAAAGATGTTGATAAACTTCACTCTGATTATCAGAATATGATGTCTTATAATATCTTGACAAGATTCATGGTGTATTGCTTAAAGTACCCTTTTATACGTTATAGGGCGAAAGTTTATTCTTGGAAGTTTAATGCATTTATGTGGTTGAATTGCATTGGATTTTGGTTGTTTTTTTTAACATTATGTATAACGATTATAGCAAAATTATTGTAGCCCTAGGTTAATGAAAAATAGCCATGTAAATTCGGGTAGGAATGGCTTTAGCCGCCATTCCTGTAACATGAGGCTTATCGATAGCTTTGGTTGCAGAATATCCTTTATGAAAAGGTTATCGACCTTAAAGAGCTGAGTGAATAGTTTGTAGAGGATTGGCTTTGAATAACTTTTTTGGGCACGCTTATACTATTATTACAGGAATATTTGCTGCATATGTGATCATATGGTCTGTTCCTGCAGTAATTATGAGCGCAATGGTCTCGCGAGGAAGCATTGAAAGAATTGTTCTCATCGATAAGCAGTTAGCCAAGAATCTAGATAAATACTATGACGAAAAAGGCTATATGAGATGGAACTATCAAATGTCCTATTCTATTGGGACTAGATTATTTGGCTACTGGCTAGCCTACCCGTTCATAAGACATCGAGTGACAACTAAATCTAAAAAGTTTAGGTTGTTTATGTGGGTCAACTGCATCGGAATCTGGGGATGGTTTCTTGTTCCTAGCCTCTCTCTTATAGAAAAAGCTATGATGTAATAAAGCTGGGATAAACATACACCGCCCCGTTGTATATGGCGCGGTGTGTTTCTATCTGGGAAAGCGAGCAGTGCGACTTTGTGCGTTACTCGTAGAGATATCTTTCTTCCGCTTTGTCGGATGAATAAGCGACCAATTCCCACTCAAAACCGGCTTTATCATAGAAGTACATCCGCTTACGGTAAGTTTCGTGCGCCATTGAACCATTGGGTTGATAGCCTTTTTCAAGTAGGCGTTCGCGGATGGTATCGATGTCATCAATGGGTAGTGTTCAAAAGTCTGTGTCACTCCTATAGTTAACCCTCAACAGGGAGTGATACATCAATGTCCGACAAATACGAAATTGATATTCAAGCTTTTGCTAAGGCACTGCAATCTGGACAGGGCCTCAACGGGAAAGATGGACTGCTAACGCCGTTGATTAAACAGATCACCGAAGCTGCTTTGGCTGCTGAGATGGNGGTAGTGTTCAAAAGTCTGTGTCACTCCTATAGTTAACCCTCAACAGGGAGTGATACATCAATGTCCGACAAATACGAAATTGATATTCAAGCTTTTGCTAAGGCACTGCAATCTGGACAGGGCCTCAACGGGAAAGATGGACTGCTAACGCCGTTGATTAAACAGATCACCGAAGCTGCTTTGGCTGCTGAGATGGATGAGCACCTGACCAAAGAGGGTCAGCCTAACCGCAAAAACGGTGTCTCTCAGAAAACCATCAAAACCGCTTCTGGCTCGTTCGAACTAGACACGCCCCGTGATCGCAACGGCTCTTTCGAGCCKCAGACCGTTAAGAAGTATCAGACTCGGTTAACCGATGAGATGGAGCGTAATATCATCTCATTATTTGCACTTGGGAATAGCTACAAAAGCATTCGTGAGTACCTTCTTGARATGTATGGGACTGAAGTGTCCAATGGCACGATAAACGCCATTACAGACCGTTTGGTGCCTGAGCTACGCGCCTGGCAAGAGCGCGAATTAGAGGCGGTTTACCCCTTCGTCTGGCTAGATGCTATCCATTACAAAATCAAAGAAAATGGCCGCTTTGTCTCTAAAGCCCTGTACACAATCTTAGGGCTGAATATCGAGGGTAAAAAGGAATTACTTGGCCTTTATCTCTCAGAAAGTGAAGGTGCCCGTTACTGGTTAAATGTACTGACAGACCTACAAAACCGTGGCGTCAAAGACATCCTTATTGCCTCGGTCGATGGATTAAAGGGCTTCCCTGAAGCCATTGAAACTGTCTATCCCAAGACGGAGGTTCAGCTCTGCATCATCCATCAGATCCGCAACAGCGTGAAGTACGTGGCTAGCAAGAATCAGAAAGCCTTTATGTCCGATCTGAAGTGCGTTTACCGCGCGACGACCCAAAACGCCGCAGAGCAAGCGTTAGATGAACTGGAAAGTAAATGGGGTGCTCAATATCCACTGGTCATAAAGTCGTGGCGCAGCAAATGGGAAAATCTATCGGTGTACTTCAAGTACCCAGAACAGGTCCGCAAAGCGATT